>NZ_JBBEOI010000072.1 GCF_037860755.1 Aquipuribacter hungaricus
GCCAGAGGCGAAAGTCCCCCGGGCCGGGGGCGTACCGGCGGCAGGGTGGCCGCCGGTCGGGAGCCGGTCGGCGCCGGTCGTCAGGGCGGGCCCCGGCCCCCGCCCTCGGCACCGGGCAGGGGGACCGACCAGGAGAGCCGGGTCCCGCCCCCTGCGCGGGCCACCACCTCGAAGCGGCCGTCCAGCGCCTCCGCGCGCCGGGCGAGGTTCCGGAGCCCGCTGGACGGCCCGGCACCGGCCAGGCCCCTGCCGTCGTCCAGCACCTCGACCGTCAGCCGTCGTGGCCCGGCCGTGACGAGCACGTCCACGCGCCGGGCGCAGGCGTGGCGTCCCACGTTGGTCAGCCCTTCCCGGACCACCGCGAGCAGGTCGCCGCGCACCGGCTCGGGCACGAGCAGGTCCAGCGGCCCGCGCAGGGTGACCTCCGGCGGGCCGGGCAGCAGGACCGTGGTCGCCGCGACGACGTCGAGGACCTGCGCCCGCAGCCCCGGCTCGCTCCCCGGCGCCCGGTGCAGCCCGAAGATGGTGGTGCGGATCTGCCGGATGGTCGCGTCGATCTCGTCGATCTGGCTGCTCAGCCGGTCGGTGTGCGCTCCCGGCCCCAGGGCCGTGCACACGCTCTGGATGTTCAGCCCCGCGGCGAAGAGCCGCTGCACCACGTGGTCGTGGAGGTCGCCGGCGATGCGTTCCCGCTCCTCGAGCTCCTGGGCCCGCAGCCGTACCTGCCGGGCGTCGGCCCGCTCCAGGGCGAGCGCCGCCTGCCCCGCGAAGGACGCGACGACGTCGAGGTCGCCCTGGGAGAAGCGGCGCCCGGCCTCGTCACGAGCCACGAGCAGGCTGCCCCGCACGCCGCCGGCCGCCACGAGCGGTACCGCCATCACCGGTCCGAGCACCGCCGAGGCGAGCAGCGCGACCGTCCCCCAGCTGTCCCGCAGCTGGGGCCTGCCTGTCCGCATCGAGGTGCCCGCGAGCGTGCCCGCGGCCGGGAACCTGACCGCGACCAGGCTCTCGCTGCTCCTGCCCGCGGCACGGTGGACGGCGAGCTCGCCGTCGGGTGCCCCTGCCTCGACGGGCAGGACCACGGCGACGAGGTCGGCACGGGCCAGCTCCAGGACGCGCCGGGCGACCAGCTGGAGGGCGTCGCCGGGGTCGTCGTCGGTCAGCAGCTCCTGCGTGATCTGCGCGTAGGCGGCCGACCACGTCTCGCGCCGCAGCGACTCGTCCAGCAGGCGGGCGTGGGCGATCGACACCCCGGCCGTGGCCGCCAGCGCCTCCAGCAGCCCCTGGTCGGCCGGGGTGAACGCCGCGGGCCTGGGGTCGGCGAGGTACAGGTAGCCGAACAGCTCGTCGCGCACCCTCACGGGGACACCGAGGAAGCTGCTCGTGGCGACGCCGTCATCGGCGCCGGCCGGCCGCGCGGGCGTCGGCGCCGTCATCCAGGCCGGCCGGGGGTCGTCCTCGACGGCAGGGCTGCCGCGGGCCGGGCGGCGTGACCGCTGGGTCGCGGCGACCTCGTCCGGCCCCGCCTCGATGAGCTCGTCCAGGCGGCCGTCCGAGCCCACCGTCCCGATCGCGCCGTAGGCGGCGCCCACCATGTCGGTCGCGGCCTCCACGACGTGCCGGAGGACCGTCGACAGCTCCAGGTCCTCGGCGACGAGCCGGTTGGCCACCAGGAGGCGCTCCAGCCGCGCCGCCGCCGCCCGCGCGTCAGGCACCCTCGCCCTGCCCCCGGGTCGCCGCGTCCCCTGCCGGGACGGGGTGGTGCCTGGTCGCGGCCACGCGCCATCATCCACCCGGCCGGACCCGACGGGCCGGGACGAAGGGCCCGGGACGGCGGGCCCTGCGCCCGTGGGCGGACCTCGCGAGCAGGTCGAGAGTCGTGCGGTGCAGACGGGACCAGGAGCGCGGACCGCGGGCCGGGGTGCCGGAGGGCACCGGCGCGGGTCGCAGGGAGGACAGTGGTGGGCATGGCGGCGCCAGTGATCCGGGTGTTCCTGCTCGACGACCACGAGGTCGTCCGGCAGGGGCTTCGCGCCCTGCTCGAGGGTGCCGGCGACATCGAGGTCGTCGGCGAGTCCGGCTCGGCGGTCGAGGCCACCCGCCGCATCCCCGCGCTGCGTCCCGACGTCGCCGTCCTCGACGGCCGCCTCGGGGACGGCTCCGGCATCGAGGTCTGCCGGGAGGTCCGCTCGCAGGACCCCACGATCCGGGCCCTCGTCCTCACCTCCTACGACGACGACGAGGCCCTGTTCGCCGCCATCATGGCCGGCGCCGCCGGCTACCTGCTCAAGGAGATCAAGGGCACCGACCTCGTCGAGGCCGTCCGCCAGGTCGCCGGGGGCCGCTCCCTCATCGACCCGGCCCTCGTCGCCCGCGTCCTGGACCGGGTCCGCAACCCCGCCGCCGTGGCCCCCGAGCTCTCCTCGCTCACCGAGCAGGAGCGCAGGCTGCTGGGCCACATCACGGAGGGCCTCACCAACCGCCAGATCGCGGCGCAGATGGGCCTGGCGGAGAAGACCGTGAAGAACTACGTCTCCAACATCCTCACCAAGCTCGGCCTGGACAGCCGCACCCAGGCCGCCCTCATGGCCACCAGGCTCCGGCACGCCCCGTAGAGGACGATGGACCCCGCCCGGGGGGACCGAGTGCCCTGGCCGGCACCAGGTCCTGCGCGCCACGGTGGCGGCCATGCGAAGCACCCTGCACACGCCGCCCCGCCAGCTCGCCCACCATGTCGCCGACGAGCTCGCCTGGTCCCCGGACGCGGGCGCCGGCCGGGTCACGGTGCAGGTGAGCGCGGCGGTGGTGACGCTGACCGGAGAGGTCGGCAGCGTGCGGGAGCAGGGCGCCACCGTGCGGGCGGCGCTGCGCGTGCGCGGCGTCGGCGGGGTCGTGGACCTGCTGACCGTCGGGCCGGCCGCCCGGTCACGACCCGACGCGGACCTCGCCCGCGACGCCACCGCGGCGCTCGCCCTCGCCGGCACGGACGCCGCGGGCGTGCTGGCCACCTCTGCCGGGCAGGTGATCACCCTGACCGGGACCGTGCGGTGGCACTTCCAGCGGACCGACGCCGAGGCGGCCGTCCGCGCCGTCCCCGGGTCTGCCGGGGTGGTCAACGCCGTCGCCCTGGTCCCCGACCGCCCGTTCGCCCCGCTGCAGGCCGCCTCCTCCGTCACCGCGGCCCTGCACCGCAGCGCCGCGGTGGACGCCGACAACGTGCACGTCACCACCAGCGGCAGCACCATCGAGCTGTTCGGGCACGTCCCCTCCGCCACCCAGCGCGACGAGGCCGGCCGCGCCGCCTGGTCGACGCCCGGCGTGACCGACGTGGCGAACAACCTCCGGGTGCTGGACTTCGACCCCGAGGACTGAGCGCGTCGGCAGGGCACCGCCGGGACGGGGGCCTCCCCCGGCGGGTCTTTCGGCCGTGGTCCTGATCCCTTTCATGCAGGCACGCTCGACGGCATGGCACCCCAGACGGCACCAGGAAGCATCGTGGTCGGCATCGACGGCTCGGCGGGCTCGCTCGAGGCCCTGGACTGGGCCACGGACCAGGCGGCCCGCGAGCACCGTCCCCTCACGCTGCTGCACGGCGCGGACCCGGTGGCGTTCGCGGGCGGGGGCGACTACCCGGGGGCCGAGCACGACTACACCGGCCTGCGCGACGAGGTCCGCCAGAGGGACGTCGCCATGCTGGAGGCCGCGACCGCACGGGTCCGGGCCCGCCACCCCGACGTCGAGGTGGGCAGCGTGCTCAGCGGTGACGACCCCCGCAACGCCCTGCTGCAGCTGGGCGAGACGGCGGCCATGGTGGTCCTGGGCTCCCGCGGCCTCGGCCCTGTGGCGTCCCTGCTGCTGGGGTCGGTGAGCGTCGCGGTGTCGCGGCACGCCACCTGCCCCGTGGTCGTGCTGCGACCCGACAGCCTCGCGGGCGGCGGGGTGATGGTCGGCGTCGACGGCACCGAGCACTCGCTGCCGGCCGTGGAGTTCGCCTTCGGGATGGCGTCCCTGCGCGGCTGCCCGCTGACCGTCGTGCACTGCTACCGCGACCCCGCCCACCGCCCCGGCGGCCAGGTCGGGGCCGACGGCGGCCCCGACCTCGGCGAGGAGGAGGCCCTCACCGCGGAGGCCCTCGCCGGGATGGGCGAGAAGTTCCCCGACGTCCCCGTGGACGTGCACCTGGTCCCCGGGCGCGGGGCGCGCGAGCTGCTGGCCGCGTCGGAGGGCTTCGCGCTGCTCGTCGTGGGGCACCACCGCCGGGCACCGCTGCACGGGCTGCTGCACGACCCCGTCGCGACGACGCTGCTGGAGCACGCCCGCTGCCCCGTGGCCGTCGTGCCGTCCCTCTGACCGCACGCCGTGCGGTGACCAGGGCCCAAGGACGACCTGGGGGCGCCTCGTCGGCGCCCCCAGGCGGCGCGACTACCTGAGGGCGCCGTAGCGGGTGACCAGGGGGAGCTCCTCCCAGCGGCGGCCGAGGCCCAGGGTCCGCCCGGCGCTGGTGAGCGCCAGCAGGACCAGGACCAGCGCGTAGACCAGGTGGTCGTCCACGACCGGGTTGTTGGCCGGGGGCAGGACCGCGGCCCACATCAGGACGAGCAGGGCCGAGCCGGAGACCGCCGCGACGCGCATCCCGATCCCCAGCACCAGGGCCGACCCGATGCCGAGCAGCGCGGCCATGAACAGCCAGTCCGCCCAGCCGGCGCCGGCGATGGCGGTGAAGGCGGGGGCGAACGGGCCGGTGGGCGCGTTGCCGAGGAACCCGGCGGTCGGGCTCCCGCCGTCGATCCACGCGCCGTCGGCGGGCGTCGCGCGACCGAGGCCGAGGAGCTTGTCGACGAAGGCCCAGAGGAAGACCCAGCCGAGCGAGAGCCGGAGGGCGGCGAGGGTGTACCGGTAGGCGAGGTGCTGGCGGGTCTCCTCGACCGTGGGCTCGGCGGCGTGGGCGTCGTCGCGCAGGACGCCTCGGGCCCCGGCGCGGGTGGGCCGTGCCGGGTGGGTGGGGACAGCCATGGTGGGCTCCGGTGCTCGGTGCCCGCCTGGTGCGGGCGACGGCCCGATGCTCCGGTCGCGCCGGTCGCGCGCCCAGGGTCGAAGGTCCCCGCCCGGCCGGGAGTGCAGGGGACCGGCCGGGACGACGGGTCACGGGACCAGCAGGGCGGAGCACCGCTGGGCCGGCCATGACGGCGGCACCGACGGCGGTCGCGGGTCCGCTGACGGTGGTCGCCGTCAGGATGGGGCCGTGGACGACGGCGGCGGGACCGACAACGGCGACCGGCACGGGATTACCGAGCCCGCGCACCGGGGGGACGAGGGCACCGCGCTGCTCGGCTTCCTGCAGCGCCAGCGCGGGCTCGTGGCCTGGAAGGTCGGTGGTGCCTCGGAGGCGGCGCTGCGGTCGGTGGCCACGCCCTCCGGCCTGGACGCGCACGGCGTGGTGCGGCACCTGACCAACGTCGAGCGCTCCTGGCTCCGCGACGTCTTCGACGGCCAGGAGGGGCTGGCCTTCGACTGGACGGACGACGACCCCGACGGCGAGCTGCACGTGCCCGACGGCGTGATGATGGAGCAGCTGCTCGAGGACTACGCGGCCGAGGCCGCGCGTTGCGACGCGGTCGTGGCCGCGCACCGGCTGGACGACGTCTCCGCCCGGCGGGGCTATTCGCTGCGCTGGGTCCTGCTCCACCTCGTCGAGGAGACGGCCCGGCACCTCGGCCACCTCGACCTGCTCCGCGAGCTTGCCGACGGCAGCACCGGCGAGGAGCCCGCCGGCTGACGCGGAGGCCGGTCCCGGTCCGTGCGGTCCCCCACCAGCCCCCGGTACCGGCCCGGACGGCAGGATGACGCCGCGGCTGGAGCATCCGCACCGACCACCCTGGTGACCGCCCGTCTGCTCCTGCGTCCTCGCCGGGTCGAGGAGGCCGACGTCTACCGGCGGCTGTGGACCGAGCGGGACCCCCGGGTGCCGGACCACCGGCGGATCGATGCCTCGGGGCAGCCGGACCTGGCCGCCATCGCCGCGTACCTGCGCACGGAGCAGGAGGGGCCGGGGCTCGGCCTGCTGGCGGTGCTGCGCAAGGACGTGGGGGACGTCGTCGGGTACTGCGGGCTCGTCACGACCGGCAACGGCTCTCCGGAGGAGCCCGAGCTGGCCTTCGAGCTCCTGTCCCACGTGCACGGGTCGGGCTACGCCACGGAGGCGGGGGGGGCGGTGGTCGCCTGGGCGGACCGCGCCGGCCACGAGCGGCTGTGGGCCGGTGTCCGCGCCTGGAACATCGCCTCCCGGCGGGTGCTGGTCAAGCTCGGCTTCCGCGAGAGCGGCCAGGTCGAACGCGACCCCGTGCACGGTGACAGCCTGCTCATGGTGCGGACCGCGGGACGGGCCTCCCGGTAGCCGACCGGGAGCGCTGCTGGGGCGCCGGGTCGCGACCCGGTCCGGACGCGTCAGGCGAGCCGGAGGTCCTGCTGCTCGAGCTCGGCCTCGATGACCGCCAGCGCCCTGGGCCCGACCCCGTGGAGCCGGGACAGGTCGGACCGGGGCACGCCGGCCAGCTGTCCGAGGGAGGTGTACCCGGCACCCTCGAGGGCGCGCGTCGCGGGGGCTCCGACCTGGGGCAGCGCGTCCAGCGGCGTGGGCACCCGGTCACGGTGCCAGGCCCGGTCACGGCGTCCAGCACGCCAGCGCCCTCCGTCGCGCGCTCCGCTGCGCTGGTAGGCATCTCCTATGCCCTCCCCCGGCACCGAGGACCCGACCGCAGCCACCGGCTACGACAGCTTCGCGGCGGCGTACGCCCGGGCCAACGAGTCCAGCCTGCACAACCGCTACTACGAACGACCGGCCATGGTCCGGCTCGCCGGCGACGTCGAGGGGCACCGCGTCCTCGACGCCGGCTGCGGGTCCGGCCCCCTGGGCGCGGCGCTGCGGGAGAAGGGGGCGGTCGTCACCGGCTTCGACTCCAGCCCCGCCATGGTCGAGCTGGCCCGGCAGCGGCTCGGCGCGGACGCCGACCTCCACGTCGCCGACCTCGGCGGGCCGCTCCCCTTCGACGACGGCACCTTCGACGACGTGGTCGCCTCGCTGGTCCTGCACTACCTCCAGGACTGGGTGGCCCCGCTGCGAGAGCTGCGGCGGGTCCTGCGCAGCGACGGTCGGGTCGTCCTCTCGGTGCCCCACCCGAGCGTCTACCTCGTCAACTACGGGGGCAGCACGTACTTCGACGTGACCCGGTACTCGGAGGAGTTCACCTTCGACGGCCAGGACGCGGTCCTCACGTACTGGCACCGTCCGCTGCACGCCATGTCCGACGCGTTCACCGAGGCCGGCTTCCGGATCGCGCTCCTCAGCGAGCCGCCCTTCGACGCCGACACCCCCCGGGAGCTGCTCCCCGAGCACCTGCGCGACCGGACGGCGTTCGTCTGCTTCCTCTTCGTCGTCCTCGAACCGTGCTGAGGTGAGGGCGTGAGCGCCGGCGGTCCCGTGCTCGGGCTGCGGGAGCTCAACAGGGCCCTGATGGCGCGGCAGCTGCTCGACAGCCGGTCGGGCATGGGTGCCCTGCCGGCCGTCGCGCACCTGGTGGGCATCCAGGCCCAGGCGGTGAGACCGCCGTACGTCGGGCTGTGGACCCGCCTAGACGGCTTCGCCCTCGACGACCTGGAGCGGCTGCTCCTGGACCGCAGCGTGGTCCGCGTCGCCCTGATGCGCTCGACCCTGCACCTGGTCACCGCGCAGGACTGCCTGGCGCTCCGGCCGCTGCTGGCGGAGCAGCTCGCACGGGTCGCACGGGGGCAGTTCGGGCGGCAGGTCGCCGGCGTCGACCTGGCCGAGCTGGCGCGGCTCACGACCGCCCTCGTGGAGGAGCGGCCGCTGGGCTTCGCCGAGCTCGGCGAGCGTCTGCAGCAGGCCTGGCCCGACCGGGACGCCGGCGCGCTGGCGCAGACCGCCCGGAACCTCGTGCCGCTGGTGCAGGTGCCGCCCCGCGGGCTCTGGGGCAGCACCGCGCCCCCGACGCACACCACCGTCACCTCGTGGCTCGGGCAGGCGGAGGACACTGGCCCGTCGCTGGAGGACTACGTGCTGCGGTACCTCTCGGCGTACGGCCCGGCCAGCGTGCAGGACATGCAGAAGTGGTCGGGCTTGACCCGCCTCCAGGCAGTGGTCACGCGGCTGGCCCCGCAGCTGCGCACCTCCAGGGACGACCGGGGCCGCACGCTGTACGACCTGGCCGGCGCGGAGCCGGCCGAGCCGGACCGGGAGCTCCCGGTGCGGTATCTGTCGGAGTTCGACGACGCGCTGCTCGGCCACGTCGACCGGCGACGCGTCCTCGCGGAGGAGCACGGCGCGCAGGTCTTCACCACCGGCGGCATCATCCGGGCGACGGTGCTCGTGGACGGGTTCGTCGCGGGCACCTGGCGCTTCGAGACCAGCGGGTCGCGGCCCGGGATCACCGTCCGCCCCTTCGCGCCCCTCCCCGCCACGACGCAGGCACAGCTGGCCGAGGAGGGCGCGAGGCTGCTCAGGGCAGTGGACGCCGACACCTCCGACGACCCTCGCGTGCGGTTCGAGAGCCCGGCGTAGGCGGGACCCGCCCTACCCGATGAGCGGACGGGTCTCGGGCAGCCGGTAGAGCTTGCTCCTGTCGCGCAGGGCCAGGGCGCTGACCAGGGCGACGGGGCCGATGCGCCCGACGAACATGCAGACGATGAGCACCCACTTGCCCAGCGCGGGCAGGTCGGCGGTGATGCCCGTGGACAGCCCCACCGTGGCGGTGGCGGACACCACCTCGAACACGACCTGCGCGGTCGTGGCGTCGGCGATGCGGAGCAGCACCGTGGAGGCCGTGACCACGACGGCGAGGGTGAGCGCCAGCACGGCCAGCGCCTGCCGGAGCACCTGCGGCGGGACGCGGCGGCCCATGACGTCGGTGTCGGAGTCTCCCCTGGCCTCGGCGACGACGGCGGCCACCAGCACCGCGAGGGTCCCGACCTTGATGCCGCCGGCCGTGCCGCCCGAGCCGCCGCCGACGATCATCAGCAGGTTGGTGACGAACAGCGACGCCTCGGTCGCCTGGCCGTAGTCGATGGTGTTGAAGCCGGCGGTGCGGGCCGTGACCGACATGAAGAGCGGGATCCAGAGCCGGTCGGCGACCGACCCGTCCCCGCTGGTCGGCTCGTGCTGCCACTCCAGCACCACGAAGACGAGCGCTCCGAGCAGCAGGAGGACGCCGGTCGTGAGCAGGGTGAGCCGGGTGTGCACCGACCAGCGGCCCGGCCGGTGCCGCCGCAGCACCTCCCGCAGGACGGGGAAGCCGATGCCTCCCAGGACGACGGCGACCATGACCGGCCCGGTCACCCAGGCGTCGTCGTCGAAGCCCACGAGGTTGTCGCTGAACAGCGAGAACCCGGCGTTGTTGAACGCGGACACGGAGTGGAACACCCCCAGCCACAGCGCCCTGCCGGGCGGCTCGCCGTAGCCGAGCCAGAAGCGGAGGGACAGGCACACGGCGACGACCACCTCGATGACCAGCGAGGTGGTCACGATGCCCAGCACCACCGCCCGGGCGTCGGCCAGGGCGTCCGCGGA
The DNA here is from genome assembly GCF_037860755.1 of Aquipuribacter hungaricus. Classification (NCBI taxonomy): domain Bacteria; kingdom Bacillati; phylum Actinomycetota; class Actinomycetes; order Micrococcales; family Intrasporangiaceae; genus Aquipuribacter; species Aquipuribacter hungaricus. The sequence goes on from NZ_JBBEOI010000072.1 coordinate 9,581, forward strand.
CGTGCCCGCCGCGGCGCGCAGCCGGTCCTGCAGCCCGACCTTCCGGGCCACGAGCAGCGCCAGGAGCGTGGCCAGGGTGGCGACGCCGAGGCCGCCCAGCTGGACGAACAGCAGGATCGCCGCCTCGCCCGCCGTGGACCAGTACACGGGGGTGTCCACCACGATGTGCCCGGTGACGCACACGGCCGACGTGGCCGTGAACACCGCGACCAGGAACGGCGCGGAGGACCCGTCGGCGGTGGCCCAGGGGCTCATCAGCACCAGGGTCGCGACGGCGACCGCGGCGGCGAACCCGACCGGGATGAGCCGCAGCGGGGTACCCAGCCGCGTCTCGACCCACTCCACCGCGCGCCTGCCGCGCGCACCCCGACCCGCACGCACGACCACGTGCGCCGACGCTAGGCGCCCCCGGCGCGGGACGACCCCGAGAACCGGGGCAGCCGGGGTCCGGGAACCATCCGGGAGTGCGGAGGACCGACCACCCGCCGCAGCCACAGCAGGACCGGCGGCAGGACCAGCTCCACCGACGTGCGCGAGCCCGCCGGCGTCTGACCGGGTCCGACCTTCACCGCCGGGGGTGGGGGCACCTCCCGCGCGGAGGTGGCTCGGCCCCGTGACGTCCGCTCAGGGGACGTGCGGGGCGAGGACGGCCAGCATCTGCAGCTTGTCGTGGCTCTCGGTGCCCGGGACCGCCGTGTAGACGAGCAACGAGTGCGACTGCTGGTGGTCGTGCAAGCGCTGGCAGTGCAGCTCGAGGGCGCCCACGTCGGGGTGGTCGAAGCGCTTGACGTCGTCGGGGCGGACGCCGATCTCGTGCTCCGCCCACAGGGCGCGGAACTCCTCGCTGCGCTCCAGCAGCAGCCCGGCGAGCAGGGCTGCGCGAGACCCAGGTCCCCGCATGCCGAGGACCTGCCGCAGGCCCGAGGCGTACGACCGTGACAGGAGCGCCCGGTCCTCCGGGACGTACAGCCGACGCTCGTCAGGGTCGGTGAACCAGCGGTAGCCGCGGCTGCGGGCGTGCCCCGTGTGCCGGGTCGCGTCCCCGGTGAGGGCGACGCCGAGGCGGGACTGCCTCAGCGTGTCGCCCAGCTCGGTGACGATCTCCGCCGGGGTGTCGTCCAGCCGGTCCAGCACGCGCAGCAGCCCCGGGCTGATGTGCTCGCTCGTGGAGCCCCGGGGCGGCGGGGTGTGCCCCGCCAGGCGGAACAGGTGGTCCCGCTCGTCGAGGGTCAGGTGCAGGCCCTGGGCGATGGAGGAGATCATCTGCTCGGACGGGTGGGGTCCCCGCTGACGCTCGATCCGCGCGTAGTAGTCCGTGGAGATGTGGCACAGGACCGCGACCTCCTCCCGGCGCAGGCCCCCGGTCCGCCGGCGCTGGCCACGGGGCATCCCGACGTCCTCTGGCTGCAGGGACTCCCGCCGGTTCCGGAGGAACTCCGCCAGCCCGGCCCTGTCGATCACGGCTGCACACGTCCTGTCGTCATCCTTCGTTCCTACCGTCCCCCCGCCGGCGCAGCCACGGCCTCCGGGTCCCCCCTTCCCCACGGCGGGCACGCACCTCCGCCGCGCCGGGCCGCCGCTGGACGACGACGGCGGTGGGCCACCCCCTCCCGAAGGGACCGTCCGGCGGGGGTCACGGCCAGGCGGTGAGGTCCAGCTCCTGGAAGTCGGCGACCTCGGGGGCCCACCGCTCCCGCACGAACCTGACGTGCTCGGGGTGCTCGTCGTAGGCGCGGTACGCCTGCTCGTCGGAGAACCGCATCGAGAGCTGGAACCGGTGCGGGCTCTGCGGGCTGACCTGCCGATGGACGGCGAGATCCTGCACGCCCGGCACGGCGGACAGCACCGCCCGGGCACGGGTGAGGAACTCCACCTCGGCCTCGGAGCCCTCGGGGTGCACGAGGCAGAAGCTGACGGTGTGCGTGATCACGAGGGTCGTCCGTCCTGCCGCCGGTCCGGGGGTGCCTCCACGCCCAGGAAGTCCGCGAGCAGAGCCCGGAAGGCGTCCGGGTGCTCGACGGCGGGCGCGTGGCCGCACCGGTCGAGGACGTGCAGCCGCGCGTCGGGCAGCGACGCGAGCAGCGCGGGCACCGACGTGGCGAGCGGCGTCACCGTGTCCTGGGCGCCGTGCACGAGCAGCACGGGGGCGCGGACGCCGGCGAGCTCGGCGGGCGCGAGGGCGAGGTCGTCGACCCACCGCTGCCGCGGCGGGGGGAACAGCCCCTCGAAGGCGGCCTCGCCCGCCTCCATGGCCGCCGCGCGCGCCGTGACCGCCTGCTCGCCCACCAGGGCAGGGTCGAGCAGCAGCCTCGACAGCATGTCCCGGGCGCCGTCCCTGCCCGGCGGCGCGGCCCAGACGGCCTCGAGGTCGGGCGACAGCGGCGCCCCGGGGGCCCCCATCGCGGACACCGCGACGACCCCGGCCACCTGCGAGGGCCGCGCGACGGCCAGCGACAGCGCGACGGCCGCCCCCATGGAGTGCCCGACCACGACGTACCGGTCCAGGCCCAGCGCGTCCACGAGACCGGACGCCTGCTCGGTCCACGTCCGGCGCCCGCCGCGGGACCCCGGCGGGAGCGGTGTCCCGCCGAACCCCGCGAGGTCCGGGGCGACGAGCCTGCACGACCCGGCCAGCGCCTCCGCCGTGGCGCCCCACGACCCCGCGCCCGTGGTCCCCGGGCCGGAGCCGTGGAGCAGGAGCACCGCCGGGCCGGACCCCACGTCGAGGACCTGCACCGCCGAGCCGCGCACGAGGACGGTCCGGCCCGCCGCCACCCCCGTCGCGGTCGGGCCGGACCCGGCGGTGCGGCTCTCAGGCAGGGACGGACGCGGCGTGCCGCGCGAAGAGCTCCATCATGGCCCGCCCGAACTGGGGCATGTCCGGCCAGCCCCGGCACGAGACGAGGTTGCCGTCGACGACGTCCGGCGCGTCGACGACGGTCGCGCCGGCGTTCTCCATGTCGCCCGTGATGGGCGGGAAGCACGCGGTCTTCCGGCCCTTGAGCAGCCCGTACACGGCGGGCACCTGCGCGCCGTGGCACACCAGGGCGATCGGCAGGTCGCGGGCGAAGAAGTGCTCGGTGATGCGGCGGACGTCGGCGTCCACGCGGATCCACTCCGGCGCCCGCCCGCCCGGGATGATGAGGGCGTCGTAGCGCTCGACGTCGACCTCGGACCACGGCACGTCGACGGGCAGCCGGCGGCCCGGCTTCTCCACGTAGGCGTCCGAGCCCGGGTCGAACTCGTGGATGACGAGCTGCACGTCGCGCAGGGTCCGGGAGGAGACGTCGACGTCCCAGCCGCCCTCCTGCACGCGGTAGTAGGGGTACATGGTGTCGAGCTCCTCGGCGGCGTCGCCGGTCAGGAGCAGCGCTCTGGGCACTGCGTCTCCTCGCACTCGTCGATGGGTGGCGGATCGGATCCGATCGGATCGACGTGCAGGATTGCGGTGACCGCCTCCCGCGTCAAGACCCCTCGCGGCCGCCGTCGTCCCCGTCTGCACCGGCTGCCCCGGCTGCCCCCGCTGCCTCCGCCGCGTCGAAGAGCGCCCCGAAGCGCTCGCCCGAGCGGAGGATGTGCGTGCGCATCGCCCAGGCCGCGGCGTCCGGGTCCCGGCTGGCCACCGCCTCGAGCACCTCGTCGTGCTCGGCCGTCGCCAGCGACGTCACCTGGGTGTCGAAGAGCAGGCGGAACAGGTGCACGTGGGTGTGCAGCCGGGCCAGCGCCTCGCGCACCAGGGCGTTGCCCCCGCTCAGGGCGACGAGGTCGTGGAAGGCGGCGTCCCGGCGGCCGAACGCGCCGTAGGCCAGGTGCCCGTCGCCGCCGGCGAGGTCCGCCATCTCCGCCAGCATCTGCCGCATCCCGCGCACGTGCTCCGGCGTGGCGCGCTCGGCCGCCCGCCGGGCCGCCGCGGGCTCCAGCAGCAGCCGGACCTCGAGCATGTCCTCGAAGCGCCCCCGGGTGATCTGCGGAGGGATGCGGTAGCCGGCGTGGTGGACGCGCACGACGAGCCCGTCGGCCTCCATCCGGTTGAGGGCGTCCCGGATCGGGGTCTGGGAGACCCCCAGCTCGCGCGCCAGGGCGTCGATGGTGACGCGCGAACCCGGCACGATCCGCAGCGACATCAGCTGCGCGAGCAGCGTGTCGTACACCTCGTCCGCCAGCCGCTTGCGGGGCCGGCCCCCCGTCCGGCCGTCGTCCTCGGCCTGGTCCTGCTGCTGCTCGGGCGTCTGGTCGCCGTCCACGTGGGCGTCCGCCCCCTCTCCGGGGTCTGGGTGGGTGCCCCCGGAAGGGTGCCCGAGGACCGGCTCGTGCGGGGCTGTTGACACCGGCTCGATCGCGGCCCCATGCTCTGGCTCGCCGGATCGTATAGGAAACGGGCAGGCCACCATCCCGGGACGACGCCGTCCGGGGGTGCCCTCCGCTCCTGTTCCCCACCAGCCGTCTACCGCTTGGAGCTCGTCGATGAGCATGCTCGCCGTCCTGCGCGGACCCCGCCAGGTGCTGTTCGGCGCGGGCCAGCGCCGCGCCCTGGGCACCGTCGTGGCCGCCCTCGGGTCACGGGCCCTGGTCTGCACCGACGAGCGGTTCGGGGCGACGCGCGAGTTCGCCGAGCTCGTGGCGCTGCTCGAGGCGGCCGGTGTCCGGGTCACCGCCTTCACCGAGGTCCTGCCCGACGTCCCGGTCCACCAGGTGCGCCGCTGCGCCGACCTGGCCGCCGACGCCGCCCCCGACGTGGTGGTCGGCATGGGGGGCGGCAGCTGCATCGACCTGGCCAAGGCGGTGGCCGTGCTGCTGGCCCACGGCGGCGAGCCCTCGGACTACTACGGCGAGCTCCGGGTCCCGGGACCGGTCCTGCCCCTGGTGGCGCTGCCGACCACGGCGGGCACCGGCTCCGAGGTCACCCCGGTGGCGGTCCTCACCGACCCCGCCCGCACGAGCAAGGTGGGCATCTCCAGCCCGCACCTCATCCCGCACACCGCCGTCTGCGACCCGGAGCTGACGCACGGGGCCCCGCCGCCCCTGACCGCGAGCGCCGGTGCCGACGCCCTGTCCCACGTCGTCGAGGCCTTCACCGCGGTCCGCCACGAGCCGAGCGCCACGCTGGCCACCGAGCGTGTCTTCGTCGGCAAGAACGAGCTCACCGACGCCTATGCGCTGCTGGGGGTCCGCCTCATCTCCGGGAGCCTGCACCGGGCCTGGTCGCACCCCGACGACGTCGCGGCCCGCGAGGCGATGATGCTCGGGGCCACGGCGGGGGGCTTCGCCCTCGGCACGGCCGGGACGGCCGCCGCCCACGCGATCCAGTACCCGGTCGGCGCCCTCACGCACACCCCCCACGGGGTCGGCGTCGGCACGCTGCTGCCGTACGTCATGGAGTTCAACCGCCCGGAGCGCGTCCCCGAGCTGGCCACCCTCGCCCGGCACATGGGGGCCGCCGAGGCCTCCGAGGAGGACCTGGCCGACGAGGCCATCACGCGGGTCGCGGACCTGCTCGCCTCTGTCGGCATCCCCCGGACCCTCGCCGACCTGGGGCTGCCCGCCGACCGGCTGCGCTGGACCGCGGAGCAGGCCACAGGCGCCGCCCGCCTGGTGGCGAACAACCCGCGCGCCCTCGACGTGGACGCCCTCGAGCACATCGTCCGTGCCGCGCACTCCGGCGACCGGGCGGCCCTGCGCGACGGGACGGGACCGGCCCTCGCCGGCGCGGCGGCCGGCGCGACCGGGGGTGCCCGGTGACCGTCCTCGACACCGCGCTGCGGCCGGTCCTCGACGCCCTCGACGTGCCCACCGACCTGCTCGTGGACGGCGTCTGGCGGGCTGCGGCGGGCGGTCGTCGGCTCGAGGTGACCGACCCCGCGGACGGGTCCGTGCTGGCCACCGTCGCCGACGCCGGCCCTGCGGACGCGGTCGCGGCCGTCGAGGCCGCCGCGGCGGC
>NZ_JBBEOI010000073.1 GCF_037860755.1 Aquipuribacter hungaricus
CAGCGACGGCTGGGGCTGTGCCGGCCCGGCGGGCGCGACCTCGGCCGACGCCGCCGCGTCGTCGGCGGACGGCGCCTGCTGCGCCGGGACGGCGGAGGGGGTGCGGGCACGCCGGCCGTCGTCGGGGTGGACGACCTCGATGGCGCGGGGGCGGTTGGGGTCCCGCCGCAGGTAGCCCTTGCGCTCGAGCGTGGCCAGCTGGTGGGCGACGCTGCTGGGCGAGGTGAGGCCGACCAGCTCGCCGATCTCCCGCATCGACGGGGGGTAGCCCCGCGTCTGCACCGCGTCCCGGATCGCGTCGAGGACCAGCCGCTGGCGGGGGGTCAGGCCGTCGAGGTCGGTGCTGGGCATGACGGGCTCCTCTGCTCGGGCGGTGGCCCGGTGCTCAGGTGGTCCGGGGAGTTGTGTCCGACCCCCCGTGTTGGCTCTGATCATGAAGTTAGGCCGTCGAACACCTGTCCACAAGCACCGCGGTGCGCGTGTCCGACCGCGTGTCGCGGCGTGGTGCGCGTTCCCGGTCGAGCCGCGGTCCCGGGGCGCCGTCGACGGCCTCCGACCTGCGGGGACACCCGTCCGTTCGAACACCTGCTCGACAAAGTCTCGACCTGAGGTTAAGGTACACCTGTTCGACTCGGCCGCCCCGGCCTCGAACACGCGTCCGGAGGAGCACACCATGAGCACCGCCACCCTGATCCCCGTCCGCACCGCCGTCACCACCCGCACCAGCTCCACCAGCACTGCCCGCGCTGCCGGCGCCCCCCGCACCGCGCCGACCCGCACCGCGTCGACCCGCACCACGCTGACCCGCACCACGGGCCCGGACCGCAGCGCAGCGGCCACCACCCGCGGGACCTCCGCCGCCGAACGCCTCGCCGCACGCCCGGTGCGCCCCGCGGTGCGGGCGGCCCGCCCGGCCCCGTCGGCCGGCGCGCTCGTGCTCACGGCACGCGGTCGCCGGGTCGTGCGGCTGATCGTGCTCGGGGTGGCGACCGCGGTCCTCGCGGCAGGGCTCGTCCTGGCCTGGGTGGCCCTGGCCGCGACGGTAGCGCCGGGTGCGTCCGCCGGGGACGGCCGGGCCGGGGTGCTCAGCGGTGCGGGCGCGCAGACGCTGCCCACCGAGACCGTCGCGGTGGTCGTGGCGCCCGGGGACACCCTGTGGCAGCTCGCGCGCGACCACGCGCCCGAGCGCGACCCGCGCTCCGTCGTCGCGGACATCGTCCAGCTCAACGACCTCGGCTCGGCCGGGGTGCAGGCCGGCACCGAGGTGCGCGTCCCCGTCGGCTGACAGGCTGGGGCGGTCGCTCGCCGGGACCGCGCGGGGGAGCGGTCGCGCGGCCGACCGGGCCGACCGGGCCGACCGGGCCGACCGGGCCGCCGGAACGCGCGTAGCGGCCACGTCGTCGGCACAGGGCTCGTCGGAATCCCCGACGGGCCCTCCGTCGTCCCCCGGCACCCCCAGCCGTCCGCACCGAGGGGGTCCTGCGAGAGCTCGCCGCACCGCCTCCCAGGACGACTCCGCAGGTCACGGCGGCGAGTCGGGAAGCGCGGCCGGGGCGCTTGCGTTCCAGTGGTCGGCTGTTACGGTAAGCACAACATCTAGTAGTTACAGGGCTGTGGTTCGTCCACATCTGGTCCACAGCCCGTCCACAGCGACACGCCGCACTGTCAACAGGTTGCCCACAGGCTCGTCCACAGCAGGACGGGGTCGGGGGCGCGCGGCACCCTCCCACGAGACGAGGCCTCTCCCATGCGGTGCCCCTTCTGCCGTCACGGCGACTCGCGCGTCGTGGACTCGCGGGTGACCGAGGACGGCACGGCCATCCGCCGCCGCCGCCAGTGCCAGGACTGCGACCGACGCTTCACCACGCTGGAGTCGGCGAGCCTCACCGTGGTCAAGCGGTCCGGCGCCACCGAGCCCTTCTCCCGCGAGAAGGTCGTCGCCGGCGTCCGCAAGGCCTGCCAGGGCCGTCCCGTCTCCGAGGACGACCTGGCGCTGCTGGCCCAGCGTGTCGAGGAGCAGGTCCGCCAGACCGGCGCCGCAGAGATCGAGGCGCACGAGATCGGCCTCAGCATCCTGCCGCCGCTGCGCGACCTCGACGAGGTGGCCTACCTCCGCTTCGCGAGCGTCTACCAGGCCTTCGACTCCCTCGAGGACTTCGAGTCGGCCATCACCCTGCTCCGCGTCGAGCGGGAGCAGCAGACCACCTGACAGCGCCGGGCACCACGCCGGCCGCACCGTCGGACCCGCCAGGGACCATGGGCACCACCTGCACGGACACACAGGCACGGACACACCACAGACCGCCAGAGAGCAGGGGACAGATGACCGAGACCACGTCCAAGCGCACCACCAAGGCCCGGGCCGCCACCGGCGGGCTCACCGTCGAGCGGGTGTGGACCACCCCGGGTGTCCACCCGTACGACCAGGTGACGTGGGAGACGCGCGACGTCGTCCAGACCAACTGGAAGACCGGCGAGACGATCTTCGAGCAGCGCGGCGTGGAGTTCCCCGACTTCTGGTCGGTCAACGCCTCCTCGATCGTCACGACCAAGTACTTCCGCGGTGCGGTCGGCGCCGACAACCGCGAGCGCAGCCTGCGCCAGCTCATCGACCGGGTCGTCCTCACCTACACCAAGGCGGGCAAGGAGCACGGCTACTTCACCACCGCCGAGGACGCCGAGGTCTTCGAGCACGAGCTGACGTGGATGCTCCTGCACCAGGTGTTCAGCTTCAACAGCCCCGTGTGGTTCAACGTCGGCACGTCCGCGCCGCAGCAGGTCAGCGCCTGCTTCATCCTCGCCGTCGACGACACGATGGACTCGATCCTCAACTGGTACCGCGAGGAGGGGCGCATCTTCAAGGGCGGCTCCGGCGCGGGCCTCAACCTGTCCCGCATCCGCTCCAGCAAGGAGCTGCTGTCCTCCGGCGGCACCGCGTCCGGCCCGGTCTCCTTCATGCGTGGCGCCGACGCCTCCGCCGGCACCATCAAGTCCGGCGGCGCCACCCGGCGCGCGGCCAAGATGGTCGTCCTCGACGTCGACCACCCCGACATCGAGGAGTTCGTCGAGACCAAGTCGCGCGAGGAGGACAAGATCCGCGCGCTGCGCGACGCCGGTTACGACATGGACCTCGGCGGCAAGGACATCACCAGCGTCCAGTACCAGAACGCCAACAACTCCGTCCGCGTCTCCGACGAGTTCATGCGCGCCGTCGAGGACGGCACCGGCTTCGGCCTGCGCTCGCGCAGCACCGGCGAGGTCATCGAGACCGTCGACGCCCGCACGCTGTGGGGCAAGATCGCCACCGCCGCCTGGGAGTGCGCCGACCCGGGCATCCAGTACGACGACACGATCAACGACTGGCACACCACGCCCGAGTCCGGCCGGATCAACGCCTCGAACCCGTGCTCGGAGTACATGCACCTGGACAACTCCAGCTGCAACCTCGCCAGCCTCAACCTGCTGAAGTTCCTCAAGGACGACGGCAGCTTCGACGCCGTCCAGTTCGCGAAGAGCGTCGAGCTCGTCATCACCGCGATGGACATCTCCATCTGCTTCGCCGACTTCCCGACCGACCCGATCGGCGAGACCACCCGCGCCTTCCGCCAGCTCGGCATCGGCTACGCCAACCTGGGTGCGCTGCTCATGGCCTCCGGCCTGGCGTACGACTCCGACGGCGGCCGCGCCCTCGCCGCCTCCATCACCAGCCTCATGACCGGCGTGTCCTACAAGCGCAGCGCCGAGCTGGCCGGCGTCGTCGGCCCGTACGACGGCTACGCCCGCAACGCCGAGGCCCACCAGCGCGTCATGCGCAAGCACGCCGCGGCCAACGACTCCGTGCGCGGGATGCACACCCTCGACAAGTCGGTCCACGCCCTGGCGACCAAGGCCTGGGCCGAGGGCAACAAGCTCGGCGAGGTCAACGGCTGGCGCAACAGCCAGGCCAGCGTGCTGGCCCCCACCGGGACCATCGGCTTCATGATGGACTGCGACACGACCGGCATCGAGCCGGACTTCTCGCTGGTCAAGTTCAAGAAGATGGTCGGCGGCGGGTCGATGCAGATCGTCAACCAGACGATCCCGCGCGCGCTGCGCAAGTTCGGCTACACGGAGGAGACCGTCGAGGCGATCGTCGCCTACATCGGCGAGAAGGGGCACGTCACCGACGCGCCCGGCCTCAAGCCCGAGCACTACGAGGTCTTCGACTGCGCGATCGGCGCCCGCTCCATCAAGCCGATGGGCCACGTCCGGATGATGGCGGCGGTCCAGCCGTTCCTGTCCGGCGCCATCTCCAAGACCGTCAACATGCCCGAGGACGCCACGGTCGACGAGGTCGCCGAGGTCTACCTCGAGGGCTGGCGCTCCCAGCTCAAGGCGCTGGCCGTCTACCGCGACAACTGCAAGGTCGGCCAGCCGCTGTCCAGCGGGTCCTCCGCGAGCACCAGCGGCGGCGCGTCCGCCGCCGACAAGGCGGCCGCCGCCAGCGCCGCGCAGGTGACGGTGGAGTACCGGCCGGTCCGCCGCCGGCTGCCCAAGAAGCGCCCCGCCAGCACCACGTCGTTCACCGTCGGCGGCGCGCAGGGCTACATGATCAGCTCGTCCTACCCGGACGACGGCCTCGGCGAGCTCTTCCTCAAGATGAGCAAGCAGGGCTCCACCCTCGCCGGGATGATGGACGCCTTCTCCATCGCCGTCTCGATCGGCCTGCAGTACGGGGTGCCGCTGGAGACCTACGTCGAGAAGTTCACCAACATGCGCTTCGAGCCGGCCGGTCTCACCGACGACCCGGACGTCCGCATGTCCGCCTCGATCATGGACTACGTCTTCCGCCGCCTGGCGCTGGACCACCTGCCCTTCGAGACCCGCTCCGCCCTCGGCATCCACACCGCCGACGAGCGCCAGCGCCAGCTCGAGACCGGGGTCTACGAGGAGCTGTCCGACGACGACGACCTCGGCGACGACGGCTCGTTCGCCGCGGACTCCCTCGCGCAGTCCGCGCCGGTGAAGGCCGCCGCCCCGGCCCCCGTCGCCCCGTCGACGACGCCGGCCACGGCGCCCGTCGCCGAGGCGGTCAAGCCGGTCCCGGCGCAGGTGCACTCCTCGACCGAGCTCATGGAGGCCATCCAGGGCCGGACCCAGGACAGCCCGATGTGCCTGACGTGCGGGGTCAAGATGCGCCCCGCCGGCAGCTGCTACGTCTGCGAGGGCTGCGGCTCCACCAGCGGCTGCAGCTGACCCGTCCGCCGTCGGCCTGCCCCGGTCCCCGTCAGGGGGCCGGGGCGGGCTGCGTCGGCAGGGGAGAGGTCCGGTGGCCTCCCGTCAGCAGGTCGTAGCGCGTCAGGCTCCCCCCGCGCAGGTCGACCACGGAGCAGGTCGGGCCGTGGTCGCGGGTGAGCGTCCCGGCGTCCACCACGAGCAGGTCCCCGCCGGCGCGCGGGACGGGCAGCCCCCAGGCGTCGGTGCCCAGCCCGAACCGGGCGGCGCCGGGGCGGTGGGTGTGGCCCTTGACGACGACCGCCGGCGGGACCACCTCCTCGAGCAGCCGCAGCAGGACCTCGTTCTGCTCCAGGGAGTAGCCGACGTCGTCGGCGCGGAGCCGGTTCATGTCGTCGTCGTCCAGCCCGTGGCACAGCAGCAGCCCGCCGGGCACACCCAGGGGCAGCCGGACGGCGGCCGGCAGGCCCTCGAGCCAGGTCCTGGTCAAGGCATCCAGGTCGTCCGCCCGGTGGGCGTGACGCAGGTCGCGGGCCTCTCCCTCCAGGAGCCACCGGTCGTGGTTGCCCCGGACCGTGACCACGCCGGCGTCGCGCAGCAGGCGCACGGTCCGGTCGACGTCGCCCCGGCCGTCGACCACGTCACCGGTGCACAGCAGCACGTCCGGCTGGTGCACGGCGAGCAGGTCGAGCGCATGCTCGAGGAGCTCGTCCTCGGCGTGCGGGTCGCCGACCAGGCCGAGCACGGTGGGCGGTGGCGACGCCATGGCGGGTCAGCCCTCGCCGAGCAGCACCGGCAGCGCCGCCTCGGCGGTCGCCCGCACGTGGACTTCGTAGCGGCTCGCGGTGCTCCCGTGCAGCGGCAGCCCGTCGGGGGCGACGTCGTCGGGGTTGACCGCCACCGTGAGCGCCCCCACGTCGCGGGCGTAGCGCAGCAGGCTGCTGGCCGAGCTCACCAGCCCGCTGGTGCCCACGGCGAGCAGCACGTCGCAGCCGCGGACCGCCGACCGGGCCTGCCACTGCGCGTCCAGGGCGACCGGCTCGCCGAAGAGCACGACGTCCGGCCGCAACGGGGCGCCGCAGGCCGGGCAGGGCGGCGGCCCCGCCCACGGCTCCCGGTCGACCGCCCGGTGGCAGCCGGGGTCGCGGGTGCAGCGGGACACGAGCAGCTGCCCGTGCAGGTGGGCGACGGGGACCTCGACAGGGCCCCGTCCTGCGGAGGCGTCCGGGACGACGACGTCGAGCCCCGCCGCGCGCTCGTGCAGGTCGTCGACGTTCTGCGTGACCAGGGTGCGGACGGTGCCCGCCGGGGACCCCGCCACCCAGCCGGCCAGGGCGAGGTGGGCGGCGTTCGGACGTGCCGCGGTGACCTCGGCGCGGCGGGGCCCCCAGGCCTGCCACAGCCGGGGAAGGGACCCGGGGAGCCGGGTGCCGTCGAGCTCGACCGGGAGATCGTCGGCGTCGTACGGGGCGGTCGCGCCGCCCGCGGGACCGTCGGGGGTCCGGTAGGCGGGGATGCCGCTGGCCACGCTCGTGCCCGCGCCCGTGAGGACCAGGACCCGGCGCGCCGACGACAGGGTGCGGGCCAGGGCAGGGACGCCGGCCAGTCGAGGGTCGGTCGACCGGTCGACGCGCACCTCCAGGCTCACCCGCGCCATGGTGCCCGAGGACCGGCACCGGTGGGGCTCGATATCCCGTTGCCCGGTGGGCGGCCGGCCCACCACCATCGGGGCGTGGGCAGTCCCAGGACCGACGAGCGACAGCACGGCGACAAGCCGCGCTGAGCCGCACGCACCCCTCCGGGGGTGCCGGGCGGTCCACCACCGCCCGTGGTCCAGAGGACACGACACCGGCCTACGGAGCCGGGGACGCAGGTTCGAGTCCTGCCGGGCGGACGCGACGAGACGTCGCACCACCCCCGACAGGAAGGACAGTCCCGTGCCCACCCTCGCCGGTCCCCGGCTGCTCAGCTGGGCGTCGGTCGTCGACGACGCCACGCTCGCGCAGGCCCGCCGGACCGCGTCCATGCCGTTCGTGCACCCCCACGTCGCCCTCATGCCCGACGCCCACGTCGGGAAGGGGTCGACCGTCGGCTCCGTCATCCCCACCTCGCGGGCCCTGATGCCGGCGGCGGTGGGGGTGGACATCGGCTGCGGCATGGTCGCCGCCCGCACCGACCTCACCGCCGACGACCTGCGCGCCCGCGGGGACCTGCGGGACCTGCGGGTCGCGGTCGAGCGGGAGGTGCCGCTGTCGGCAGGGCAGGCCAACCGGAGCCTCACCGAGACCGCGGCGGCCCGCGTCGCGGAGCTCGAGGACCTGGCCGAGGTCGGCTACGACGGCTTCGCCGCCCGGTGGCGGCTCCAGCTGGGCACCCTCGGCTCGGGCAACCACTTCATCGAGGTGAGCCTGGACGAGGAGAGCCGGGTGTGGGCGTTCCTGCACTCCGGCTCGCGCGGGGTGGGCAACAGGATCGCCCAGCGCCACACCGCCGTCGCCCAGGAGCTGTGCGCCCGCTGGTACGTCGACCTGCCCCACCGTGACCTGGCATACCTCGTCGAGGGCACCGACGAGTTCTGGGCATACGTGCGCGACCTGCGGTGGGCGCAGCGGTACGCCCTGCTCAACCGCGAGGAGATGCTCGACCGCGTCCTGGGCTGCCTGCGCCGGTGGGCCGGCCGCGAGGTCGTGGAGCAGGAGCGCATCTCCTGCCACCACAACTACACCGAGCAGGAGACGCACGCCGGCCGCGAGGTCTGGGTCTCCCGCAAGGGGGCCATCGCGGCGGGCGAGGGCACGATGGGGCTGATCCCGGGGTCGATGGGGACGGCGAGCTACGTCGTCGTCGGCAGGGGCGACACCGCCTCGCTGTGCTCCGCGCCCCACGGGGCGGGCCGGGCGTACTCGCGGACCCGGGCCCGCAGCACGTTCTCCGTCGAGGAGCTGCGCACCGCGATGGCGGGGATCGAGTTCCGCGACACCGAGGCGTTCGTCGACGAGATCCCGGCCGCGTAGAAGGACATCGACCAGGTGATGGCGGACGCCGCGGACCTGGTCGAGGTCCGCCACACCCTGCGCCAGGTCGTCAACGTCAAGGGCGAGTGACCCCCACGCCGGTCCGGCCCCCCCGGGGCCGAGCCGGCCACTGCCCGCGGGGCCGGCCGGTGGCGCCCGGCGGGACGAACCGGTCGATGTCGGCGCTCACGTCCGGGGGCCGGCGTGCCGATGACCCCCAGCACGGAGGTCGGAGCCGGTCCACGGCACGGGCCCCGCGGCAGGCGAGGGGGGACGGATGAGCAGGGTCCTGGACCTCGCGCGGCCGCTGGCCGACCGTGGCTTCCGCCAGCTCTGGGCCTCGCAGGTGCTGAGCGAGATCGGCGACTGGGCGGCCCGGCTCGCCCTGGTCGTCCTCGTCATGGACCGCAGCGGGTCCGCGGCCTGGGCCGGTGCCGCCGTCGGCGCCTCCCTGGTCGCGTGGCTCGGCCCGGGCCAGCTCGTCGCCGGCCTCGTGGACCACCTGGACCGCCGCACGGTCATGGTCGGCGCCGACCTGGTCCGTGCCGCCGCGTTCCTCCTGCTCCTCGTGCCCGCCCCGGTCGGCGTCACGGTGGCGCTGGCCGCCGTGGCAGGCCTGGCCTCCCCGGCGTTCGCCGGCGCCCGGTCCGCCGCGCAGGTGGAGCTCGTCGACCCCGACCGGTACGGGCCCTCGGTCGCGCTCACCGGCATCACGCAGGACGTCACCGTCCTCGTCGGGTACCTGCTCGGGGCGCTCGCGCTCGGCGTGGGCGACCCCTCGACCGCCCTCGCCGTCAACGCGGTGACCTTCGTGGCCTCGGCCGCGGTGCTCACCGGCCTGCCGCCGCTGCCCTCCCGGGACCCCGCCAGCACCACGGGCACCACGACCGGCGGCACGGCCGGCGCGACCGGGGGAGCGGGCGGGACGACCGGTGCCGCCGTCGCCGTCGTCCTCGGGGACGCCACGGTGCGGCGCGCGGTGGTCCTCACCCTCGGCGCGACCTTCTCCGCGACGGCGTCGGAGACCCTGCTCGTCGTCTGGGCCGTGCGGGACCTCGGCGGCGCCTCGTGGCTGGCCCCCGTCCTGCTCGCGGCCACGACCGCGCTCACCCTGGTGGGCACGGCGCGGGTGGCCCTGGACGGCAGCGCGTCGTCCCTGCTGCGCACCACGGCCCGCCTGACGGCCCTGCCCGCGCTCGCCGTCGCCGGCCTGGCCGCCGCGGGGTGGGCCGCGACGCTGGTCCACGCCCCCGACCTCGTGGGCGGACCGGTCGCCGGCTCCCTGTCCTGGTGGGTCGCCGCCGCCCTGGGCGTCGCGGCGTTCGTCGTGGCCGGGCTGCTCTTCGTGGCGACGACGCCCGCCAACGTCGTCGGCGGGCCCCGCCTGCCGCGCGAGCTGCGGGCCGTGGCCATCAGCGTCATCGTCGGCGCGACCACCGCGGGTCAGGCCCTCGCCGCCGTGGTGGCCGGCGGGCTGGCCGAGCTCGTGCCGGTCCTGTGGGCGCTCGTCCTCGTCATGGTGCCGGCCGTCCTGGTCGGCGGGGCGTGCCTGGTCCGGCAGCCCGCCGAGCCGACGGAGCAGCCTCACGGCGCAGGGGACGCCGGACCGGCGGAGGACCCGTCGGCCGTCGCCCGCCCGCAGCACACCGCCCCGGTGCCGGGCGTCCCCGGTGTCCCCGCCCAGCGGACGCCTGCCGACGACCACCCGGCGACCGTCCCCCCGCCCGGCGCGCCACCTGTGATGGTGCCGGCCGCCACGGCGGGTGCCCGGGCCGCCTGACCCACCGCAGGCGGTCGCCCCGGGCAGCCTGACCGAGCGCGGGCGATCGCCCGGGCCGGCCCCGCCGGGTCAGTCCTGGCGGCCCAGCCCGGCGGTGACGGCCTCGACGACGGGCTCCTCGCCGCCCACCAGCTCCAGCACGGTGGCCCGGGGGAGCGTCCCGGCCTCGACCAGCTCGACCACCTCCGCGAGCACCTCGGCGACGTCGGCGCGCGGCACGCTGCCCTCGACGGCATCGGCCCGCAGCCGGACCCTGCCCGTGGGCGGGTCGTCGGTGAGGTGGCCGGGGCGGAGCACGAGCACGTCCAGGTCGGCGCGGGCGAGCACCTCGTCCTCGGCCCGGAGCTTGGCGCGCAGGTAGGCGAGCATCGTCTCGTCGACGCCGTCGGGCTCGGCCCCGTCGCGCACGGACTCCACGCCCGCGCTGGAGACGAGCAGGTAGGCGCGCACGCCCGCCAGCACGGCCGCGTCGGCGAGCAGCACGGCGGCGCCCCGGTCGACCGTGTCCTTGCGGGCGGCGCCGCTGCCCGGGCCGGCCCCGGCGGCGAACACGACGCACCCGGCGCCGGCGAGCAGCGCCGCCATCTCCGCGGTGCGGGCCTGCTCGAGGTCGAGCACGGCGGCACCCATCCCGTCGGCGGTGAGGTCCTCCACGTGGGCGGGGTCGCGGACGACCCCCAGGACCTCGTGCCCGGTCTCGACGAGCCTGCGACCGGTGAGGCGGGCGACCGCGCCGTGGCCTCCGGCGATGACGACCTTCATGGGTGTGCCTTCCAGGGTGCTGCCGACGGCTCGGGCCCGCGGAGGCCGTCAGGTGCGCGCCGGGCCGCAGCCGGACGACCGATCAGTCCCGGCCTCCCGGACGGTCACCCGGTGCAGTGCCCACCCGAGACCGAGGAGTAAACCCATGACCGTCGTGCTGTGCATCGGGACGCGCAAGGGCCTGTGGCTGGCCACGAGCGAGGACCGCCGGGAGTGGCGGCTGTCCGACCCGCTCCTGCTCATGCAGGAGGTGCCCAGCGTCGCCGTCGACACCCGCGGCGGCTCCACCCGCCTGCTCGTCGGCACCCGGTCCGAGCACTGGGGACCCTCGGTGCTGCGCTCGGACGACCTGGGCGCCACGTGGTCGGAGCCGGAGCGCGGCAGCATCCGCTTCGACGAGGGGGACGGCGCGGCGCTGGCGCGGATCTGGCAGCTGCAGCCGGACGGCGAGGACCGGCCGGGCGTCGTGTGGGCCGGCTGCGAGCCCATCTCGCTGTGGCGCTCGACCGACGGCGGCGAGCACTTCGACCTGGTCCGCGGGCTGTGGGACCACCCGCACCGCGAGCACTGGGGTGCCGGGTACGGCGGGGCGGCCGCGCACTCGGTGCTCCCGAGCCCCGTCGACGGCACGGTGCACGTGGCGATGAGCACGGGCGGCGTCTACCGCAGCGAGGACGGCGGCGGGTCCTGGCAGCCCAGGAACTCGGGCATCTCGGCGTACTTCTTCCCCGGGCCCGCGCCCGAGTTCGGCCAGTGCGTGCACAAGATCGCCCGCGACGCCGGCGACCCCGCCCGGCTCTACGCGCAGAACCACCACGGCGTCTACCGCAGCGACGACTCCGGGGACACGTGGGTGTCGATCGCCGACGGGCTGCCGAGCGACTTCGGCTTCGTCGTGCTCGCCGACCCCGCGACCGCGGGCCGGGTCTGGGTGGTGCCCCTGGTAGCCGACGGCGAGCGGGTGCCACCGGGCGGGCGGCTGCAGGTGCACCGCTCCGACGACGCCGGCTCGACCTGGACAGCGTCGGGGCAGGGCCTGCCCGACGGGTGCTGGAACGCGGTGCTGCGGGACGCGGCGTGCGTCGACGACGCCGGGACGGCCCCCGGCGGGCAGGACGGCGACGCGGCTGACGGGGCGGTCGACGGGGCGGTCGGCGGGCAGGACGACGGGGCGACCGGAGTGTACCTCGGCACCCGCGGCGGCGACGTCTACGCCTCCGCGGACGGCGGCCGCTCCTTCGTGGAGGTGGCCCGCGGCCTGCCGGACGTGCTCAGCGTCCGCGCCGCCGTCGTCCGGGGTGCCGCGGCGCCGGTCGGGGCCTAGTGGGCACCGTCCGGCTGCGGGTGCCCCGGGTGCTGTCGGCCGACGCCGGGGGGCAGCGCGAGCTCGAGCTGCCCGCTCCCGCCGACGCCACCCTGGGGGGCCTGCTCGACGGGCTCCGCGCGAGCCACCCCGCGCTGGAGCGGCGGGTCCGCGACGAGACGGCCGCGCTGCGGCGCTTCGTCAACGTCTACGTCGACGGGACCGACGTGCGGCAGGCCGACGGCCTGGCCACCCCGGTGCGGGGCGGCCAGGCCGTCGAGGTCATCCAGTCGGTGGCCGGGGGCTAGCGCCCCCGGTCGTCCGTCCGGGACCGGGGGTCACGGGTCAGGCGACCCCTCCCCACAGCGCGGCGGCGACCTGCGGGAAGAGCCCCTGCGGGTGGCCGCGGTACAGCGGCTCGGTGGCGAACAGGGCCACCTCGGCGCCCTGGGCGGACACCCCGCTGACGACGACGGGCTGGCCGGCAGCCTCCTCCTGGCCGACCCAGTGCCCGGCGAGGAAGAAGTCGCCGGTCGCGAGCCGCTGGTCGACGCGCACCCCGGCACCGACGCCCGAGAAGTAGCGCGGGGAGCTGACGAAGGACTCGTCGGGCGCGCCGCCGGTCAGGGGAGAGGCGGGGTCGTTGACGACCGCGACGATGCCGTTGGCGTCGGAGCGGGCCGCCGTGGCGGTGACCGGCAGGAGCCCGGCCCGGCTGTTGAAGGTGACCCCGCCCGCGCCCCGGCCGACCACGTTGCCGCCGTCGGCGAGGAAGGCCGAGAAGCCCGACGCCGCAGCGCCGGTGAGCGCCGTGGGGTCGAGGGTGCCGGTGCCGACGTACAGGGCGTCGAAGTCGCCGAAGCCGTACGTGCCGTCGTTGAAGCCGGCGGTGGTCACGGGGGTGACCTCGAAGCCCATCCCGCGCAGCGCGAACACCTCCTGGTCGGACGCCGCGGCGGCGACCCGGGTGGCGGCGACGGTCTGGCCGGGCCGGAGCCGGCCCTGCCGGGCGGCGGTGAGGTCGACGCCGGTCCCGGCGGCGACGGCCGCGACGAGGGCGCGGTCGGCGCGGACCTGGAAGGTGCCGTCGGCGAGCCGGGTGACCTCGGCGCCCTCGGCGACCAGCCGGTTGACCGCCGCGACGCCCTCGCTGCTGTCGACCGACAGGACGTAGGCGGGCCGGCGGCCGGCGGGGACGCTGCCGGTGGCAGCCGCCTCGTCGACCTCGTCGAGCCGGTCCTCCGGCAGCGACCCGTCCTGCACGACGTCCACGTCCGCGCCCCACAGCGAGGCGAGGCTCCACGCAGAGATGTCGTACATGGTCGGGTAGAGCTCGGTGACGTCCTCGCCCACGTCGAGGATGGTGTTCGCCATCCCGCGCTTGGCCTGGTGCATGTCCACGACGTAGGAGCCCGCCGCGTAGCGCGTCCCGCCGATCGTGGTGGTGCCCACGGTGCGGTGGACCTCGACGTCGTTGTCCAGCAGGAACTGCACGACGCGCGCGGCCGCGGTCTCGCTGCGCTGCGCCTCGCCCGCGGGCACGACGTAGGCGCGCGGGTAGTCCTGGGGCAGCGTCGCGGTGTTGTCGATGTCGTCGGTGGGGTCGTCGGGGTCGCCCGCGTCGGTGCCCAGGTCCAGCGCCAGCGGGTCGTCGATGGGGCGCGACGGCTCACCGGCCTCGCCGCGGCGGAACTGCTCGATCTGGTCGGCGAGCAGCGTCGGGGCGTTCTCGTTGCTCCAGGCCAGGTTCGCCTCCATGGCGGACCGGGCGACGCCGGTGTTGATCCGCGTGCGGTTCCAGCGCTCGTCCTGCGTGAGCGTCGCGCCGCGGGGGTTGAGGGGGAACTCGATGGTGTGCCCGACCGCGCCGTGGAGCATCGCGTACATCGGCGTGAAGATCGGCGGCCAGTCGTCCCAGCCGTCGGTGTAGTCGCGGAACGGGATCTCCGCGGCGGTGTAGGAGCCGCCGTAGTAGGGCGCGAGGTCGGCGGCGTTGTCGGCCACGACCTGGGCCTCCATCGCCAGCCCGTTGCGCAGGGCGTTGCGGATGTAGAGGTCGTACTCGTAGTTCTCGCCGTGCGGGCCGGTCGTGGGCTCGATGAGGGTGCGGGCGACGTAGCCGTGCAGGTCGATCATGGTGAGCGGCTCGTAGCGGATGAGCTGGTCGCGCAGCGCGCGGACCTCCGCCTGCGACTGGGTGATGAAGTCGCGGTTCATGTCGAAGCCGTTGCCGTTGGCCCGCGTCGCCGCGACCCGGCCGTCCGGGTTCATCGACACGACGACCGCGATGACGTGCTCGTCGGCGAGGCGGGCGACGGCCTCGTCCTCGGAGAAGGCGAGCTCGTCCAGCAGCCCGAAGGCCGCGTCCGTGCCCTCCCACTCGTTGCCGTGGATGTTGTCGTTGACGAACAGCGGCGTCTTCCAGCCGTCGTAGCCGCCCGAGGCCTGCAGGGCCGCGGCGGCCACCGGGTCCTCCGAGCGCAGGTCGGACAGCCGCTGCCACTCGGCCCACTCCGCGTCGGTCATGGGGGAGGTGACGACGACCATGTGCAGGTCGCGGCCCTTGGCACTCTGGCCGATGACCTCGACGCTCACGCGCTCGCTGGCCTGCAGCGCCCGCAGCCGGGGCGCGAACTCGTGGTAAGGGACGAGGTTGAGCGGGAGGGAGGCGTCGGCCGGGTCGACCGGCACGTCCTCGATGACGTCGTTGCGGGGCTTGCCCGGCAGCCGGGGCGCGGCGACCAGGCTGCCGGGGGCGGTGCTCGCCGCGGCGGCGGAGGACCGCGCGGCGGAGACCTGGGCCGCCCGGCCCTGGCCGACGGCCGTGGCCGCCTCCTCGGCGGAGCCGCGGGTGGTGCGGTCCTCGGGCGGGGCAGCCTGCGCGCCCGGGACGAGGGAGAGCGCGAGCACGGACGCGGCGGCGGCCGGTACCCAACGTCGTCTGTTCACAGGTGACCTCTCAGCGTGCACGTGGGATTGGGGTGACCGTCAGGGAACGATGGGTCACTATGGTCCGACCGGGTGACCGCCACAAGGATCCGACCGACCGGTCGGTGACTGCTCGTGGTCGCCGCTGCACCACCCGCGCACCGAGGAGACCCCCCTCATGAGCATGACCACCGGAAGCCGTCCTGCCTGGCGTGACGTGGACGTCCAGTCCGTCGCCGTGCGCGTCGCCGTCGTGGCCGCCCTCGTCCTGCTGGTCGTCATGACCGTGTGGCTGACGCTGGCGCTGTCGCGCGACGGGGACACCGGCGGCGTCCCGCGGCCTGTCGGCGTGGGCCCCGGCCCGGTCCCGCTCGCCGACGAGCCCGTCGCGGCCGGCGCGCCGACCGCAGGCGTCCCGGCGGACGCCGGCTCCGCACGGCTGCCGGGCGGGGGCGAG
>NZ_JBBEOI010000074.1 GCF_037860755.1 Aquipuribacter hungaricus
GGGCACGCCGGTGAGCAGGCCCGCGGCGAACCGGGTGGCCGCGGCGGCGGCCGCGAACGTGGCGGGCGCCAGGGCGGTGAGGCCGGGGCCCGCCCCCACCTCGTCGGCCAGGAACACGGCACCCCAGCTCTGGTGCGCGTTCTCCACCGCCAGGCCCAGCGCCCCCACGAGCCCGACGACCACGAAGGGGAGCGCGGGTCGCAGCGCGCCCAGCTGGTCCCGGGGCACGCCGTCGCCGGTCGTGCGCGCGCCGGGCGCCGCCGCCTGCGGTCCGTCGCCCAGCCGCAGCACCGCCAGCCCCAGCACGGCCATGGCGGTCCCCGCGACGCAGAAGACGAGGACGACGTCGGCGCCCGCGGCCCGCAGCGCCCCGGTCCCCAGGCTCCCGACCACGACGCAGGACGAGAACACCCCGTGGGCGACGGTGACGACACGTCCGCCGGAGCGCTGCTCGCGCAGGCCCGCCAGGGCGTTCGCCGCGACGTCCGCGGCGCCGGACGTGGCGCCGACCAGGGCCATGGCCAGGCACAGGGTGGCCAGGTCCCTACCGGTGGCGGCCACCACGACGCCCGCGACCGCGAGGGCGACCAGCGCGGCGCCGCCCGCCCGGGCACCCCACCGGTCGACCGCCCGGCCGGTGAGCAGCATCGCCGGCAGCGCCCCCAGGCCGACGAAGAGCAGCGCCGTCCCGAGCGCGGCGTCGTCGAGAGCGGCGGCCGAGCGCAGCGCCGGCAGCGCGGCACCCCAGGTCCCCCAGAACAGGCCGAAGGCGGCGAAGGCCAGGTAGGGCGCGGCGGCCGACGCCTGTGTACCGGTATGCATCTGTGTAACGGTACACGGCTAGCGTGGGCCCGATGAGGACCCGGGTGACGATGCGGCAGGTCGCGGCGGAGGCCGGGGTCGGGCTCATGACCGTCAGCTACACCTACACGCGGCCCCAGCGGGTGGCCGAGGCGACCCGGGCGCGGGTGCTCGAGGCCGCCGAGCGGCTCGGCTACGCCGGGCCGGACCCCGTCGCCCGGTCGTTGCGCAGCGGGTCCACCGGCAACCTCGGCGTGGTGCTGGGCGAGCACCTGACCTACGCCTTCGAGGACCCGCAGGCCGCCCGCTTCCTCGCGGGGGTGTCGAGGGTCTGCGTCGAGGGCCGTCTCGGCCTCGTGCTCATCCCCAGCACGGGCGAGGACGGGGACGTCGACCGGGTGAGGGAGGCCACCGTCGACGGCTTCGTGCTGTGGACCACCGTCGACGACGACCCCGTCCTCGCCGCGGTCGCCGCGACCGGCCGCCCGGCCGCCGTGCAGGGCGGGCCGGCGGTGCCCGGCATCCCCGTCGTCACCGCCGACGACCGGGCGGCCGCGCGGGCCGTCGCCCTCAGCGTGCTCGACGGCGCCCGCTCCCCGCTCGTCCTGTCGCACCCGCTGGACCGCGACCGCTGGGGCGGGCTGCTGCACGGGCCGTCGACCGACGTCCCCTTCCCCGTCACCCGCGCCCGCCTGGCGGGCTACCGCGACGCGGTGGAGGAGAGCGGCCGTGACTGGTCCCGGGTGCCCGTGGCGGTCGTGCCCCGGCACACCCTCGCGCACGGCCGGGACGCGGTCGCCGCGGCGGCGGAGCGGGTCCGCCCCGACGTCGTGCTCTGCATGAGCGACCAGCTCGCCGCCGGCGCGCTCGACGCCCTCGGCGGGGACGTCCGGGTGACCGGCTGGGACGACAGCGACCTGGCGGCCGCGCTCGGCATCACCAGCGTCCGGCAGTCGCTGTTCGACCAGGGGGTCGCGTGCGCTCGCCTGGCCGCGGGCCTCACGACGACGGCGGAGCCCGCCGCCTGGGAGGTCGTCGAGCGCTGAGCCGTCCGGTCGTCGGGCGTGGTCGTCCCGACCGCGCCGGCCGGCAGGGCAGGGGGGCGGGCGGCCCCCGACCACCGGTAGACGGAGGGCCGCCCTGGCCCGCAGGCTCGTGTTCTCGACCGCCGGGTTGCCCGCGGGGTGCCCACCGCGGGGCGACCGAAACGCCCCGGCCGGGAACCGCCCGCCCGACGTCCCCGCCGGCGTCCGTCCGACGCCCGCCCCGTCGGTCAGCGGGCGTACCCGGGCAGGGTCGCCGGGTCGACCATCTCCTGGTCGTGGCGGGCGTACAGGGCCGTCCACTCCTCCTCGGCCAGGGTGCGGCCGTCGGCGGCCACCGCGGCGAGCTCGGCGAAGTAGGTCTCGCGGGGCGCCCCCGGTGCGAACAGCATGAGCATCGACGCCGGCGCGCCGGACACGTTGCGGAAGGCGTGCACCCCGCCGACGGGGACGAAGAGGAAGTCGCCGGGGACACCGTCGGTCCATCCCGTCCCGTCGAACAGGGCCACCGAGCCCTCGAGCACGAAGAAGGCCTCGGACATGCCCCGGTGCAGGTGCGGCCCGGGCCCGCCCGGCCCCGCGGCCATGTCCCAGCGGAAGAGCCCGTACTCCCCGCCGGTCGAGGCCTGGGTCGCCAGGTGGTGCACCGCCCCGCCGGCGGGGAAGCGCAGGTCGGGGCCCCGGGCGCCCGGGCGCAGGACGGCGTCGGCGGTGCCGGGGCCGTGGTGGCGCGGTGGCGGGTACCCGGTGCGGTACCCCTCGGGCCAGGCGGGCCGCCCCGGTCCGGGCGCCTCGTCGGGCGCGGGGTAGCTCACCGGTGACCCGGCCCGGGTGCGGTCGCTGCCATGCCCTCGACGCTACGACGACGGTCCGACGACGACGGGCCGCGCACCGGGCGCCCTGCGGGAGCCGGGGCCGCCGCACCCCCCGTCCCTCAAGGTCGGGGTCCGGCCGGTCGACACCACAGGGACGTGCCGGACGAGCAGAAGGGGGCGCGACGTGTACGGGCTGGTCAACCAGGCGGTCGCCGACCTGGCCCAGACGCTCGGCGGCGCGGCCCTCTGGGACCGCGTCCGCGAGGGCGCCGGGCTGCAGGGCGCCTCGTTCGTGGCCATGGAGCCGTACGACGACGAGGTGACGGGACGGCTCGTCGCCGCCGCCAGCCAGGCCCTCGGCATCCCCGCCGAGGAGGTCCTGCGCGCCTTCGGCCGCCACTGGGTGCTGTTCACCGCCCAGGAGGGCTACGGCGCGCTGCTGTCCGCGATGGGGTCCACGCTGCCGGAGCTGCTCACCAACCTCGACGCCATGCACGCCCGCATCACCTTCACCATGCCGCAGCTCCGACCACCGTCCTTCGGCTGCGAGGAGGTGGGCCCCACCCGCCTGCTGCTGCGCTACCGCTCGCACCGCGAGGGTCTGGCGCCGATGGTGGTCGGCCTGCTCGACGGCCTCGGCGAGCTGCTCGGGGACCCGGTCGACGTCGTGGAGGTCCGCGAGGGCCCCGCCGGCGGCACGGGCACCGGCACCGACGTGACGTTCGTCGTCGACCACGGCGCGGCCGTCGCGAGGGTGCCGGCGTGAGCGGGGGCACCGGTCTCGGCCGGGCCGCGCTGGACGTCGTCTGCCCCTTCCACCTGGTGGTCGACGCCGACGGCGTCCTCGTCCAGGTCGGGCCGTCGCTGACCCGGGCCGCCCCGGCGCTGCGCCCCGGCTGCCGGCTCGCCGACGTGGCCACCGTCGAGAGCCCCGGTGCCGGGCACCTGCCCGGCGCGCCGCCCGGCCTGGTCCCCGGCGGCCTGCTCGTGCTCCGGGTCACCGGGTCGCCCCTGGCGCTGCGCGGCCACGTGGTGTCCGACCGCGGCCAGCAGGTCTTCATCGGCTCGCCGTGGGTGACCGACCTGGCCGAGCTCGCCCCGCTCGGCCTCACCGTGTCCGACTTCGCCGTCTCCGACCCCGTGCTCGACCACCTGCTCCTGCAGCAGGTGCAGCGGCACGCGCTGGCGCAGTCCCGCGAGCTCGCCTCGCGCCTGCAGGCGACCGCCGAGGAGCTGCACCACCGGGCCAGCTACGACGAGCTGACCGGCCTGGCCAACCGCGCCCACGTGACGTCCCTGCTCGCCGGGGAGCTGCCGGTCCTCGCCGCCGGTCCGCGCGTGCCCGGTCCCCGTGCCCCCGCGCCGGCCGAGGTCCCGGTGGCCGTGCTCCTGCTCGACCTCGACGACTTCAAGGACATCAACGGCGGGCTCGGCCACGCCGTCGGCGACGAGGTGCTCCGCCAGGTGGCCGCGCGGCTCGTCGAGGCCGTCCGCTCCGGGGACGCCGTCGCGCGGCTCGGCGGGGACGAGTTCGTCGTGCTGCTGCCCGGCGTCGCGGACGCGGCCGTCGCCGTCGCGGTGGCCGAGAAGCTCATCGACGCCGTCGGTGCACCGCTGCTGGTCCAGGGCAGCTCGCTGTGCGTCGGCGCCACGGTCGGCATCGCCGTCGGGGGCACCGGGCCGGACGGCGGCGATGCCGTGGGCGACGGCGGCGTGCTGCTGCGGCAGGCGGACCTCGCCATGTACCGGGCCAAGCAGACCAGCGCCGGGTGGGCCGTCTTCGGTGCGTTCGAGGACGACCTGGCCGCCGAGCGCGTCGGGCTGGTCGCGGCCCTGCGCCGGGCGCTGTCGCGGGACGAGGTGACCGTGGCCTACCAGCCGGTGGTGGTCCCCGGCACCGGTCGGACCGTCGGGTTCGAGGCGCTGGCCCGCTGGCACGACGCCGAGCGGGGCCAGGTCCCGCCGGACCGCTTCGTCCCCGTCGCCGAGCAGAGCGGTCTCGTCGTCCCCCTCACCCGGGCCGTCCTGCGCCGTGCGGTCACCGACTGCGCCGCGTGGCGGGCCGAGGGCCACGACGTCGACGTGGCGGTCAACCTGTCCGTGCACGCGGTCCGCCGCACCGACGTCCCCGCCATGGTGGCGGAGGAGCTGCGCGCCTCGGGGCTCGACGCCCGGTACCTCACCGTCGAGCTCACCGAGGGTGCGCTCGTCGACGACAGCCCACGACTGGGCCACGCCCTGGCCGCCCTGCGCGCGCTCGGCGTCACGCTGTCCATCGACGACTTCGGCACAGGCTTCTCGTCCATGTCGTACCTCAAGCGCCTCCCCGTCCAGGCGCTCAAGGTCGACCGGTCCTTCGTCCGCGACATCGAGACCGACCCCCGCGACCGCGCCATCGTCGCCACCCTCGTCCAGCTCGCGCACGGCCTCGGGCTGTCCGTCGTGGCCGAGGGGGTCGAGTCCGACGGCGCCCTGCACCTGCTCGCCACCATGGGCTGCGACCTGGCGCAGGGCTACGCGATGTCCCGGCCGATGCCGGGGGACCAGGTACGCGGCTGGCTGCAGCGCGCCCTGGTCGCCGACGCGGTGCCGCTGCCCCGCTGACGGCTCCTCCGTCGGCACCGCTCGTCGGCGCGGGAGCTGACCGCGCGCCGGGCGTCAGGGAGCTGGTCCCGTCGCAGAACCCGGTGGACCCGCCCGGCCCGACCGGCGAGGCTGGCGCCGTGGGACCGCCGATCGACGCCGACCTGGTCCGCCGGCTGGTTGCCGCCCAGCACCCGCGGTGGCGCCACCTGCCCGTGCGCCCGGTCCCGGTGCAGGGGCACGACAACCGCAGCTACCGGCTGGGCGAGGAGCTGATCGTCCGGCTGCCGACCGAGCAGGGCTACGTGCCCGCCGTGGCCAAGGAGCAGCGGTGGCTGCCCCGGCTCGCGCCGCGCCTGCCGTGCCCGGTGCCGCTCCCGGTCGCCGCGGGGGAGCCCGGCGAGGGCTACCCGTTCCCGTGGTCGGTGCTGCGCTGGGTCCCCGGCGAGACCGCGCTGGTGCGACTGCCGGCGGACACCGGCCCGCTGGCGCGCGACCTGGCCGGGTTCGTCCTCGCGCTGCAGGCCTGCCCCGCCGAGGACGGCCCCCTGGCAGGGGCCCACTCCTTCGCCCGGGGCCAGCACCCGTCCGTCTACGACGCCGAGGTGCGCCGCTCGCTTCCGCGGCTGCGCGGGCTGCCGGGGGCGGAGGATCTCGACGTCGACGCCCTGGCCCGGGTCTGGGACGGCGCCCTCGCCACCCGCTGGGACGGCCCGCCGCGGTGGTTCCACGGTGACCTGGCCGCGGGCAACGTCCTGGTCGGGGCCGACGACCGCCTGGCCGGCGTCGTCGACCTCGGCACGTGCGGCGTGGGCGACCCGGCGTGCGACCTCACGGTGGCCTGGACCGTGCTCGACCGGCCCGGGCGCGAGGTGTTCCGCGGCCTCGTGGGCGCCGACGAGGGCACGTGGGAGCGGGGCAGGGCCTGGGTGCTGTGGAAGGCGGCGCTGGTCGCCGCCGAGGAGCCCGGGAGCCGGGCGGTCGCGCTGGAGCTGCTGCGGCTGGTCCTGGTGCTGGACGAGCGGTAGGGGACCGGTCCCGGGCCGGGTGGCCCGGGACCGGTCCCCGGCGCTCAGAAGCCGTACGCCTCGCCCTCGTCGGTGATCAGGGCGTAGCCGGCACCGTCGGGGACGATGCCGTTGACGGTGAGGCCGCTGCCGCCGAGGCTGCCGCGGAAGGCCGCGTCGCCGAAGGTGAACACGCCGCCGTCGCGGGCCACGAGCCAGTAGCCGCCGCCGCTGGGGGTGGGGAGCAGCCCGATGATCGGCTGGTTGAGACGGAGCCCGCCGGTCGAGCCGCGGAACACCGCGTCGCCGTAGGTGAAGATGCCGCCGTCGGAGGCGACCAGCCAGTAGCCGGCGCCGGAGGGCGTGCCGCTCATGCCGACGACCGGACGGTTGAGCCGGATGTTGCCGGTCGAGCCGAAGAACCGGGCGTCGCCGTAGCTGAAGATGCCGCCGTCGGAGGCGACCAGCCAGTAGCCGTCGCCGCTGACCGTGGCGCTCATCCCGACGATGGGGCGGGTGAGGCGCAGGGTGTTCGCGCCGCCGAAGTAGTCGGCGCGGGCGCCGGCGGCGGCCCCGCCGTCGGCGTAGACGGCGCCGCGGGAGGTGACGGCCCAGCCGTTGCGGGTGAGGTCGTCCCCGTTGCAGGCGGTGCTGTTCTCCCACGCCCCGACGATGGCCGTGGTGCCGTCCAGTCCGCCCGGCAGGAAGAAGTAGGCGCTGTCGCCCTCGTCGACCGCGATCGGGATGTAGAGGCGCTCCCCGTCCTCGACCCCGGTGACGACGACACCCGGCTCGGGACGGAGGTCGGCGGCGGAGCGGGAGTCGCCGCCCGCCGGGCAGGAGAGCGGGACCGCGCTGGCGGGGGCGGCGCCGACGGCACCGACGGCGACGGCGGTGAGCAGGCCGGTCGCGCCGGCGGCGAGCACGCGTGCGGCTCGGGTGGTGAGGAAGGTCATCAGTGTCCGTCGCTCCCAGTCAGAGGGCGCCGTCGTGGCGCCGCGGGCCGAGTATCGACGCCGGAGCGTGACCGTGTCCTGGCTTTCGCGTGATCGGGGAACCACGGACGGTGCTCGTCCGTCTCATGGGTGGGGACGGGCACGGATGGATACCCTCGGGACCGGGTGATCACCCCGGTACCGGGCGAGGCTGAGCAGACGGCGGTGGACGCGGCATGAGCACTGACGCGCGGGGGCGCCACGTCCGCGACCCCCGCCACCCCCTCGTGTCCCTGCTGCTGCGCGGGCTCGCCACGGCCCTGGTCGCCGTCCTCGTCGTCGGCGTCACCGCCGGGGCGGTGCTCATGCGCCAGCTCGACGGCAACATCACCAGCGTCGACATCTCCGACCAGCTCGGCGACGACCGGCCCGAGGAGGCCGAGGAGAGCGTCGACTCCCTGACGATCCTCCTGATCGGGTCCGACACCCGTGACCTGGCGGACGCCGAGGAGTTCGGCGGGAACGGCGCGAGCCCGGGCCTGTCGGACACCACGATCGTCCTGCACCTGTCCGCGGAGCGGGACCGGGCGCAACTCATCAGCATCCCCCGCGACTCGATGGTGCAGGTGCCCGACTGCATCCTCGAGGACGGTTCGGTCGCCCCCGGTGGCTTCAAGCAGTTCAACTCCGCCTTCGCGACCGGCGGCGCGGCGTGCGTGCAGCGGACGATCGAGCAGACCACCGGTGTCGTCCCGGACCACTACGCGGTGGTCAACTTCGACGGGTTCCGGGCCATCGTGGACGCCCTCGGCGGTGTCGAGGTGTGCACGGTGGAGCCGATCGACGACCCCGTGTCCGGGCTGGTGCTCCCCGCCGGGACCTCGACGGTGGCCGGTGACCAGGCGCTCGCCTACGTCCGGGCCCGCAAGATCGGGAACGGGTCGGACATCGACCGCATCGGCCGTCAGCAGGCCTTCCTGTCCTCGATGGTGCAGGAGGTGACGAGCACCGGGCTGCTCGCCCGTCCCGACCGCCTCATCGGGGTGCTGGACGCCGGGACCAAGTCCCTGACGACGGACCCGGGCCTGGACAGCGTCACCGCCCTGGCCGGCATCGCCCGGTCCGTGCAGGGCCTGCCCACCGAGGACATCGTGTTCCTGACCATCCCCACCGTCCCGTGGTCGGAGAACGAGAACCGCGTCGTCTGGACCCCAGAGGCCGACCTGGTGTGGGAGGCGGTCCGCAACGACGCCCCGCTGCCCGGCCAGGAGCCGCCGCCCGCCGAGCCCTCCCCGGCGCCCTCGCCCGACCCGCTGACGGTCAGCCCGGACGCGGTCACCGTCGACGTCGCCAACGCCGGCGGGCCCGGGGGCGTCGCGGGCGAGGCCGCTGCCGACCTGCGCACCCAGGGCTTCGTCGTCGGCGCCGTGACGAACGGTACCGAGGACATCACCGGCGTCCGCGTGCTCGTCCCGGCGGGCCAGGACGAGGCCGCCCTCACGGTGGCCGCGGCGTTCCCCGGCGCCGAGGTGGTCCGCGACGA
Source organism: Aquipuribacter hungaricus (assembly GCF_037860755.1). Lineage (NCBI taxonomy): Bacteria > Bacillati > Actinomycetota > Actinomycetes > Micrococcales > Intrasporangiaceae > Aquipuribacter > Aquipuribacter hungaricus. The sequence goes on from NZ_JBBEOI010000074.1 coordinate 8,728, forward strand.
CACCGTGGCCACCCTCACCGTGCTGCTCGGCGCCGATGCCCCCCGGGTCGTCGAGGTCCCCAACCGGCTGGGCACCGAGCCGCTGCCGCAGCGGGCCGCGCCGCAGGGCGCGACGCCGAGCATCGACGTCCGCGCCGCCGACGAGGACATCTGCGCCTAGGACCACCCCGTCACGGGATGGGGGCACGCCCGCCGACCCGTTACGCTGGCCCGGCACCTGGAGGCGTCGCCTAGTGGCCTATGGCGCCCGCCTGCTAAGCGGGTTGAGGGTTCAAGCCCTCTCGCGGGTTCAAATCCCGCCGCCTCCGCACCGAGCACCGGCCCGGTGTCCCCCCGTGGGACGCCGGGCCGGTCGCGTCGGGGGGCCTAGGGTCACGGGCATGAGCACCCTGGACGAGGTGGGCGAGCGGGCCGGCTGGCGGTGCTGGCTCTGCGACGAGCCCGTCGACGCCTCGCTGTCCAAGGACGACCCCCGCGGCGCGAGCATCGACAGCATCGCCGCCGCGGTGAAGGGGCGGAAGGCCGCGAAGGGTGAGGAGCGGCTGGCGCACCGGGCGTGCAACACGCGCAAGGGCGCCGTGAAGCCGGTCGTGCCGTGGCCGTCGACGATGTTCCTCGCCGACCCGGCCCCGCTCGTGGGCGTGGTCGAGCGGCTCGGCCGCAAGGGCGGCCGCGAGGTGGTGGCGCGCAGCCCCAGCCGTCAGGACGCCGAGGACGCGGGGACCTGGCTCGTCGACCGGCTGTCCCGGCTGGCCCCGGACCTGCGGGTCGAGACCGCGGTCGAGCCCGGCGGCGGGCAGTTCGTCCTGATGCTGCGGACCGTCTGACGAGTCCGGGCCAGCCCGACCCGCCCCGGCCGTGGCGGCCCGGGCCGGCTCTCACCAGCCCGGTCTGGCTCAGTCCAGCTCGGTCGCCAGCGACGGGTCCCGGTGGTGGGCCAGGCAGCGGTGCAGCTCCTCCTCGGTGACGCGCGACGTCGACAGCGGCGGCAGGTCGACGAGGGCGAACCAGCCGACGCCCAGGGTCTCCAGCGGGTCGGGCTCGCCCTGCTCGAGCACCCGGCAGAGGAAGAACAGCTTGACCACGGCGACGGGTAGCGGCGGGGTGTGGCCGCGGGCGTCGCGGTCCCAGCAGCCGACGAGCCGGAGGACCTCGCCGACCACGCCCGCCTCCTCCTGCAGCTCGCGCAGCACGGCCGTAGTGGGCGTGTCGCCCGGGTCGGCCCAGCCGCCGGGCAGCGACCAGAGGCCGTCGGCCCGCTCGCGCATGAGCAGCACGCGCTCGTCGGCGTCGAAGCAGGCGCCCCGCACGTCGACCTTGGGCGTGGCGTAGCCGGAGTCGCGCCCGAGCTCCAGCGTGAGCTCCTCGGCGTCGCGCCCGGAGACGGCGGCGAGCAGCTCGACCGCCAGCCCGGCGACCTTGCGGTACCGGTCGCTCTCGTAGTCGTTGCCGGCGAACGTCAGCCCGTCCTGGGCGAGGCCGGCCAGCAGGACCGCGGCCCGGCGCACCCGCTCGGCGGCGGCCATCCCGTCGGTGGCCCAGGGCAGGTCGGCGCTCACGGCAGGAGCCGGAGGAACGTCTCGGCGGTGGGGACGGCGACGCGGCTGCCGCTGCCGCCGTCCTCGACGAGGGCGGCGAACGCCAGGTCGCCGCGGAAGCCGACGACCCAGGCGTGGGTGCGGGGCGGCACCTCCTCGCCGTACTCGGCGGTGCCGGTCTTGGCGTGGACGGGGGCGCCGGGGACGTCGAGCAGGGCGTTCGCGCTGCCGTCGGTGACCACGGCCCGCATGAGGTCGCGTACGGTGGCGGCCGCCGCCGGGTCCAGCGGCGCGGGCGCGGCGGAAGGCTCGGGGGCGGGGGTCGTCACGAGGCGGGGCGGCAGCCACGAGCCGCGGGCGATGGTCGCCGTGGCCACCGCCATGGCGGCGGGGCTGGCGAGCACCCGGCCCTGGCCGATCGACGCCGCGGCCTGCTCGACGGGCGACTCCTCCGCCGGGGCGCCGCCGGTGGCCACCGGGGTGCCGACCGACCACTCCGCGCCGATGCCGAGCGTGGCGGCGGCCGCGCCGAGGTCGCCCGGCTCCAGCCGCGACGAGAGCCCGACGAAGGCGGTGTTGCACGAGCGGGCGAAGTCGGTCCGGAACGGCACGTCGCCCAGCGCGAGGTCCTCGACGTTGCCGAACGCCCGTCCTTCGACGGTGGCGGTGCCGGGGCAGGGCACGGTCTCCTCCGGGGTCAGCCCGGTCGGCAGCAGCGCCAGCGTGCTCACGGTCTTGAAGGTCGAGCCCGGCGGGTAGGTCCCGGTGAGGGCCCGGTCGGTGCCGCTGGCGGGGGTGTTGGCGACGGCGACGACGTCCCCGGTCGGGATGTCGACGGCGACGAGGGCCGCGTTGCCGTTGCCCTCGGGCACGGCGGCCAGCGCCTGGTCCGCGGCGACCTGCACCCGCTCGTCCAGCGTGGTCGCCAGGTCGGCGCCCGGCACGGGCTCCTGGGTGAAGAGCCCGGTGGACTGCTCGCCGACCTGGCTGACGACGCTGAAGCCGGCCTGCCCGGCCAGGTGCTCGTCGTAGGCGCGCTGCAGGCCGGACAGCCCGGTGGTGTCCCCGGGCTGCACCCGGCCCTCGGACGCCTCGACGAGCTCCGCCGTCGCGGGACCGCTGCGGCCCAGCGTCGCGCGGGCGAACGCCGTGGTCGGCGGCAGCGGCTGCAGGCCCTCGCGGAACACCACGCCGGTCTGCGCGCGGACGGTGTCGCGGACCGGGTCGTACTGCTCGCGCCGCAGCGTGATGACGGGGACGAACTCCTCCGGCCCGGCGGCCTGGACCCGCTCGACCAGCGAGGCGGCGTCGATCCCCAGCGTGCCCGCGAAGGTGGCGGCGACCCCGGGCAGGTCGACGACCGCGTCCGGGCGGAGCCCGATCTCCACGACGGCGCGGTCGACGACGAGCGGGCTGCCGTCGCGGCCGAGCACGGTCCCGCGGGTCGAGGGCACCCGCTGGGACGCCAGCACGGCCCCGTCCCCGAGCGACGGGTGGACGGTGGTGGGCAGGAGCTCCGCCTCCCACACCCCGCCAGAGGTGTCGAACGCCCCGCGGACGCTGCCGACCTCGGTCTCGCCGACCTCCCGGGCGGTCACCGTGGTGTCGTAGGACCAGCCGTCGGCACCGAAGGGCCACCGGACCTCCAGCGACCCGGTCGCGGTGGCGCCGTCGCGCTCGACCTCCGCGACGGCGACCTGCTCGGGCCAGGCCGGTCCGTCCGCCGCGCCGGCGAGCGAGGCGACCCCGGTGGTCAGGGCGGTGTAGTCGACGCCGTCGCCGAAGGCCTCGAGCGCGCCGAGGTCCTGGCCCTGCCAGGCGGCGGCCAGCTCCTCGACCGCCTGCCGGGCGGCGGCGTCCCTGTTCTCCTCCCGCTGCTGCGGCACGACGGCGACGACGTACGCCGCGACCGCCCCTCCCGCCAGCACGACGAGCACCCCGACGACCCACCAGACCCAGCGCCGTGTCCCCTGCACCCGCGCGACTCTGCCACGGGGGGTGGACACGACGGCGCCAGGTCAGCTCACCCCGTGCGGGCGTCCCCCGCGGTCCCGAGCGCGGCGAGGGCGTCGCCGTCGAGCCGCCACGTCGTCCACTCGTCCTGGGTCGCGGCGCCGAGGGCCCGGTAGAACCCCTGGGCAGGGGTGTTCCAGTCCAGCACCGACCACTCCAGACGGGTCCACCCACGACGGACGCACTCCGCCGCCAGGGCCTGCAGCAGGGCGCGTCCCACCCCCTGGCCACGGGCTGCCTCGTCGACCACCAGGTCCTCCAGCCAGATGCCGTGCCGCCCCCGCCAGGTGGAGAAGCTGACGAACCACACTGCCGTGCCGACGACCGCCCCCTCGTGCTCCGCGACCAGGCAGTGCACGAGGGGGTGGGGGGCGAACAGGGCCGCGACCAGGTCGTCCGCGCTCGCCTCGACAGCGTCGGGCTCGCGCTCGTACGCGGCGAGGGCACGCACCAGGCGGTGGACGGCGGGGATGTCGTCGGGGCGGGCGGGCCGCACGGTCGGGCTCATCCGCGCAGTGTGCCCACCCGGCGGCGCCCCGCCGGCACGGGCTGCACCGGCTCAGCCGACCAGCCGCGAGCGGAGCACCTCCAGCTCCTGCCGCAGGGTCGAGGGCAGGGTCGTGCCCAGGGAGTCGAACCACTCCTGCAGCCGGGGGAGCTCCCGCGCCCACTCGTCGTGGTCGACACGCAGGGCGGCGGCCATCGTCTCCTCGTCGATGTCGAGGCCCGTGGTGTCGATGCCGCCGTAGGTCGGCACGCGCCCGACGGCGGTGTCCCGGGCCGCCGCGCGCCCCTCGAGGCGGTCGACGACCCACTTGAGCACGCGGCCGTTCTCGCCGAAGCCGGGCCAGAGGAACGGCCCGTCGCCGGTGGCCCCGGCCCGGCGGAACCAGTTGACGTAGAAGACCCGGGGCAGCCGGGAGGCGTCGGCGCCCTTGCCCATGTCCAACCAGTGGCCCATGTAGTCGCCCGCGTCGTAGCCGATGAACGGGAGCATGGCCATCGGGTCGCGCCGGACGACGCCGGTCTGCCCGGTCGAGGCGGCGGTCGTCTCGCTCGACAGCGTCGCGCCCATGAAGACGCCGTGCGCCCAGTCCCGCGCCTCGGTGACCAGCGGGACGGTGGTGCGGCGGCGGCCACCGAAGAGGATCGCCGAGATGGGGACGCCGCGCGGGTCGTCGTACTCGGGCGCCAGCACCGGGCACTGCGCGATGGGCGTGCAGAACCGGCTGTTGGGGTGCGAGCTCGGCCCGTCGCTGTCCGGGGTCCAGCTCTCGCCGTGCCAGTCGGTGAGGTGCGCCGGCGGCTCGTCGGTCATCCCCTCCCACCACACGTCGCCGTCGTCGGTGAGGGCGACGTTGGTGAACAGCGAGTGCCCCTGCGCGATGGTCCGCATGGCGTTGGGGTTGGTGTCCCAGCCGGTGCCGGGCGCGACGCCGAACAGGCCCGCCTCGGGGTTGCTCGCCCAGAGCCGGCCGTCGTCACCGAAGCGCAGCCACGCGATGTCGTCGCCCAGGGTCTGCACGGTCCAGCCCGGGAGGGTGGGCTCGAGCATGGCGAGGTTGGTCTTGCCGCACGCGCTGGGGAACGCCGCTGCGATGTAGTGGGTCTCCTGCTGCGGGCTCGTCAGCTTGAGGATGAGCATGTGCTCGGCGAGCCAGCCCTCGTCGCGCGCCATGGCCGAGGCGATGCGCAGCGCGTAGCACTTCTTGCCGAGCAGGGCGTTGCCGCCGTAGCCGGACCCGAACGACCAGACCGCCCGCTCCTCGGGGAACTGGACGATGTACTTGGTGGGGTTGCTGGGCCACGGGACGTCCTCGACGCCGTCGGCCAGCGGCATCCCGACCGAGTGCAGGCACGGCACGTAGCGCGCCTGGGTGCGCTCGAGGGCGTCGAGAACCTCGGTGCCCGAGCGGGTCATGATCCCCATCGACGCGACGACGTAGGCGGAGTCGGTGAGCTCGACGCCGAACATCGGGTGCTCGGCGTCGAGGCTGCCCATGACGAACGGGACGACGTACAGGGTCCTGCCGGTCATGCAGCCGCGGAACAGGTCGGTGAGGACGGCCTTCATCTCGTCCGGGGCCATCCAGTTGTTCGTCGGCCCGGCGTCCTTCTCCTCGACCGAGCAGATGAACGTGCGGTCCTCGACCCGGGCGACGTCGGTGGGGTCGGACCAGGCGAGGAAGCTGTCGGGCTTCGCCGTCAGGCGGGTGAGGGTGCGGGACCCGACGAGGGCGTCGGTGAGCGCGGCCCGCTCGGCCTCGCTGCCCTCGCAGACGTGGACGGCGTCGGGGGTGGTGAGGACGACGACTTCCTCGATCCAGGCCTGGAGCTCGCGGTGCGTGGTCCACCGGGGTGCGGCGGGTCCGGACGTCACGGGGGTGGGTGCCGTCGGGGTGTCTGTGCTCATCGGTCTCGTCCTCCTCGTGGGGGGCCGACGGGGGTCGTCGGACCGGGTGCGCCGACGCTAGGGCGCCCCGGAGGGCCCTGACCGGGTCCCGTGACCGCCGTCACGGTGAGCGACATCACGCAGCCGGCCCGACGAATGCGCAGGTGGGAGGCCTGTCGGGCCGTCCGAGCGAGACCGTGCGGCTCAGGCCTTGCGGGCCAGGACGTGCAGCGTGTGGCCCCGCGACAGGACGGTGTCGTCGAGCAGCTCGAAGCCCATGGCGCGGTAGACCGGCACGTTCTGCGCGCGGTGGGTCACCAGGACGAGGCGGTGCAGGCCGGCGGCGCGGGCGTCGTCCCGGGCGGCCTGCACGAGCCTCCGGCCGAGGCCATGCCCCTGCGAGCCGGGGTGGACGCCGAGCAGCCACAGGTAGGCGTCGTCGGCGGTGACGTGCCGGGCGACGTGGGTGTCGGTGGCCGCCGCGTCGCGTACCACCCGGAGCAGCCGTCGGGGCCCGAGAGCCGGCAGCAGCCGCCATGACCCGGTCCCCAGCACGCGCCCGAGGCCGCCCGAGCGGCGTCCCCCGCGCACCCAGGCCGCGACGCCGCTGGGCCTGGCCGGGTCGCCGCTGAGGAGCAACCCGCCGTCGTGCGCGGCCGCGTCCACCGGGACCCGGACGAGCAGCCGGCGGGCCCCGGGCCCCGCACCGACCCCGACGGCGGTCGGGTCGTCGGCGAAGGCGGCGGCCAGCGTGCGGGCGGCGGCGTCGCCGACCCCCGGGGGCAGC
>NZ_JBBEOI010000075.1 GCF_037860755.1 Aquipuribacter hungaricus
GCCCGCGCCGACGCCCGCCGCGCGAGGCCTGGGCGGCGTCGCCCGGCGCCTGCTCGGCGGCGGCCGCCGCACCGGGCTCTGACCGGCGCAGCATCACCTGAGCGACCGCACCGCGGCAGAGGGCCGGCGGGGGACATCCCCCGCCGGCCCTCTGCTGTCGTCAGGGCTCAGCCGCGGGCGACCTGGTACAGCGCGGACCCGACGAGCTCCAGCGACACCTGCAGCCGCTCGAGCGAGATGTTCCGGGCCACCGTGTCCTCCGGGGAGTGGTACGGCGGCTCGAGCAAGGCCGGGGACTCCTCGCCGCGCCAGGAGAAGTTGGCGCTGGCGATGCCGACCTCCTGGAAGGACTGGTGGTCGCTGGAGCCGCGCAGGGTGACCGGCGACAGCCGGGGCGCGTAGCCCAGCCGCTCCGCCGCCCCGATGACCGAGGACGTGATGACGTTGGGCTGCCCGTCGAAGGACAGGACCCAGTAGCGGGTCGCGGGGTCCCAGCTGGTCGCCACCATGTCGTTGTTGTAGACGCCGAGCAGGCGTGCCCGGGCCGCGGCGTCGAGCTGGGCCACGTGGTAGCGGGAGCCGATCAGGCCCTGCTCCTCCGAGCCCCACAGCGAGAAGCGCAGGTCGAGGTCGGTGGGCAGCGACCGCATGACGCGCGCCAGCTCGAGGGTCAGCGCGGTGCCCGAGCCGTCGTCGTTGGCGCCGGGCGCCCCGATGACCGAGTCGTAGTGCGCGCCGACCATGAGCGCCTGGCGCCCCTGGCCGGGCCGGCCGCGGCCGGGCCGCTCGGCGAGCACGTTGTGGCTGGTGAGGCCCCGGTACGCCGTCGTGGTGACGGTGAGGGTCAGCGGGCCGGCCGCCAGCGCGGCGCGCAGCCGCTCCTTCTGGGCCTGCGCGACCCCGACCACGGGCACCGCGACGGGGGCGGCCAGCGTCGGGGAGCTCGCCGACGTGCGCCGGGGGTACACCGCGTCCGGCAGCAGGAGGACGACCGCCGCGGCGCCGGCGGCGACGACCGCGCCGACCGACGCGCTGCGCAGGGCCGGCGTGATCGGGCCCGGGGGGTCGGTCGGGGCGAGGAGGTCCACGAGGACGACCGCGCCGGTGAGGTCCGGCAGCCCGGTGGTCGCGGTGCCCGCGTCGACGACCGGACCGGTCACGGTCGCGCCCAGCGCCCCCTGCGGCGAGGCGCCCGCCTGCCAGCACAGGTCGTCGGGCAGGCCGGGGACGGCGGTGAGGTCGGCCAGGAACTTGTCGGCGACGGGGAACGGCTCCAGGCGGACGTCATAGCCGTAGGAGTCCAGGACGCCGGACAGGTAGTCGGCGGCCTCGCGCTCGGACGGTGTGCCGCCGATGCGGGGCCCGATGCCCTCGGACAGCTCGACGACGTGCTGCACCGCACGCTCGGCGGACACCCGGCGCGCGACGACCTGGTCGCGGGCGCTGAGGGACGGGGCCGCGGCGGCGCCGGGCCGCATGCCGGCCACGGCCCACGACGGGGCTGCCAGGGACGTGCCGGCGACGGCGGCGGTACCGCCCAGGACGGTGAGTGCCCCACGGCGCGTCAGGGGTCGGGACGCGGCGGGGAGGACGGGCTCAGTCACGGTGTGACCTTCCTGTAGGGATCGGTCACCGCACCGTATGACTGTGCGTGCACGAGTGGCAACGACGCGCGCCTGTCCCGACCGACCGGTCGGACGGGTGCCAGGTCACGACTCGGCAACGCCACGGCCCCGCCATGGCCCGTGATCACCGCTTCGGTCTAGGTTGCGCCACATGCCCGACCAGCTTCCCGCCCGCGTCCCGGGCCACCGCGGCGACCCGCTCGTCGTCGTGGCGGGGGTCAACAAGCACTTCGGCCCGCTGCACGTCCTCAAGGACATCGACCTCACGGTCGCGCAGGGCGAGGTCGTCGTCGTCATCGGGCCGTCCGGCTCGGGCAAGTCGACGCTGTGCCGGACGATCAACCGGCTGGAGACCTACGAGTCCGGCCGGATCACCATCGACGGGCAGGACCTGCCGGACGAGGGCAAGGAGCTCGCGCGGCTGCGCGCCGACGTCGGCATGGTGTTCCAGTCCTTCAACCTCTTCGCCCACAAGACGGTGCTGGAGAACGTCACGCTCGGTCCGACGAGGGTCCGCCGGCAGAAGAAGACCGAGGCCGAGAAGGTCGGGATGCAGCTGCTGGAGCGGGTCGGCGTCGCCAACCAGTCCTCCAAGTACCCGGCGCAGCTGTCCGGCGGGCAGCAGCAGCGCGTGGCCATCGCCCGCGCGCTCGCGATGCAGCCCAAGGTCATGCTCTTCGACGAGCCGACGTCGGCGCTTGACCCCGAGATGATCAACGAGGTCCTCGACGTCATGACGTCGCTGGCCACCGACGGCATGACGATGATCGTCGTCACCCACGAGATGGGCTTCGCCCGCCGGGCGGCGGACCGGGTCGTCTTCATGGCCGAGGGCGAGATCGTCGAGGAGGCCGAGCCCGAGACCTTCTTCACCGCGCCCACGTCGGCGAGGGCCCGGGACTTCCTGTCCAAGATCCTCACCCACTGACCGCACCGCACAGCTGGTGCGCCCGTCCGGGGCGTGCCGTGACTCCCCGGGAGGGACCCACATGACCACACGACGACTGATGCCGGGCCTGGCGCTGCTCAGCGCCGCCGCGCTCGCGCTCGCCGCCTGCGGCGGCGGGAGCGCCGAGGAGGACGCCGCGGAGGCGACCGGGGCTGCGGGCGACGCCGTGGCCGAGGAGACCACCGAGGCCGGTGACGGCGCGAGCGAGTCCGCCGCCCCCGCCGAGTTCCCCGCCGGCTCCACCATGGCCGAGCTGTCCGAGGCCGGCACGCTGCGCGTCGGCACCAAGTTCGACCAGCCCGGCTTCGGCCTGGCCAACCTCGACGGCACGCCCGAGGGCTTCGACGTCGAGATCGCCAAGATCGTCGCCGACGCGCTCGGCATCCCCGAGGACGGGATCACCTACACCGAGACCCCCTCCGCGATCCGCGAGGAGGTCCTCGAGACCGACCAGGTCGACCTCGTGGCCGCGACCTACACGATCAACGACACCCGTCGTGAGCGCATCACCTTCGCCGGGCCGTACTACGTCGCCGGCCAGGCGCTCATGGTCCGCACCGAGGACGCCGAGACGATCTCTGCGCCCGAGGACCTGTCCGACACCTCGATCCGGGTCTGCTCGGTCGAGGGCTCGACCCCGTCGGAGACCATCCGCGAGTACCTGGGCTCCCCCGACCAGCTCACGCTGTTCGCGGGCTACTCCGAGTGCGCGGACTCCCTCGCCAACGACCAGGTCGACGTCGTCACCACCGACAACGTCATCCTGCTCGGGCTCGTGTCGGAGTCCGACGGCGCCTTCACCCTGAGCGGCGAGACCTTCACCGACGAGCCGTACGGCATCGGCATCGCCAAGGGCGACGTCGAGTTCTGCGAGTTCATCAACGAGACGCTCGCCGCCGCCGACGAGGACGGCAGCTACCTCGAGGCGTGGGAGTCCACGGCCGGCTCCATCGAGGGCGCCCAGGCGCCGGAGCTCCCCGCCGCGGACGAGTGCGTCTGAGGCACTGCTCCTGACGCGGTGGCCGGGTCCCCCCGGACCCGGCCACCGTCGTCGCCCCGCCGGGAGCACTGGCAGCGCGTGACCCCGCCGCGCCGCACCAGAAGACCCGTCCACGTCCGTCGCACGGCACGAACCAGGCAGGAGACCGGGTGAGCGTCCTCGTCGACAACTTCGACCTGTTCGTCGGGGGGTTCCTCCGCTCGCTGGAGATCATCGCCTACGCCCTGGTCGGCTCCCTCGTGCTCGGCACGCTGCTGGCGGTGCTGCGGGTGTCCCCCGTCCCGCCGCTGCAGCGCTTCGCCGCCTTCTACGTGGGGATCGTCCGCAACAGCCCCCTCACGGTGATGCTCTTCGTCACCGCGTTCGTGCTGCCCGAGCTCGGCTTCAACGCGCCGTTCTTCTGGCTCGGGATCCTCGGCCTCGTCCTCTACACCGCCGGCTTCGTCTGCGAGGCGATCCGGGCCGGCATCAACGCCGTGCCCACCGGCCAGGCCGAGGCCGCCCGCTCGATCGGCCTCACGTTCGGCCAGACCCTGCAGGAGGTCGTCATGCCGCAGGCGCTGCGCTCCGTCGTGCCGCCGCTGGGCAGCGTCGTCATCGCCATGATGAAGAACTCGGCCGTGCTCGGGGTGTTCGGCGTCGGACAGGACCTGCTGTCGGTCGGCAACCGCCTCACCAGCGCCCAGGGGTTCGCGGTCACGCCGGTGCTGTTCGGCGTGCTGCTGGGCTACCTGGCGATCACCCTGCCCACCGGCGCCCTGCTGTCGGTCGTCGAGCGGAAGGTCGCGATCCTCCGATGAGCCAGAGCGTGCTCTACGACGCCCCCGGGCCGCGCGCCCGCCGCCGCTCGCTGGTCATCTCCGTCGTCGCCGGCCTGGTGCTCGTGGGCCTGCTCGTGCTGGCCGGGCTCCGGCTGCACCGGGAGGGCCAGTTCGCCCCCGAGCTCTGGTCGCCCCTGCTGTGGCCCGGCGACGAGCAGTTCCCGGCCGTGTGGCGCCAGCTCGGCCGCGGCGTCTACTACACGCTGCTGGCCGCCGCGCTGGCGATCACCTTCAGCCTCGTCATCGGCACGGCGGTCACCACGACCCGGCTCATGCTGGGCCGCCGGGGCCGCATGCCCCTCGTCGTCCTCGTCGAGCTGCTGCGCGGCTCCCCGGTCGTCGTGCTCATCTTCTTCGCGGGCAAGATCCTCCCGGCGTTCGGCGTCGACCTGTCGAACCTCTGGTACCTGGTCATCGGCCTCACGCTCTACAACTCCGTCGTCATCGCCGAGATCCTCCGCGCCGGGGTGGCGGCCCTGCCCCGCGGCCAGGCCGAGGCCGGCCTCGCCATCGGCATGACCCGCCGGCAGACCATGCTCGTGGTCCAGATGCCGCAGGCGTTCCGGCTCATGCTGCCGGCGCTCATCAGCCAGCTGGTCGTCATCGTCAAGGACACGTCGCTGGCAGGGCTCATCCTCACCGGGCCGGACGAGCTGCTGCGCATCAGCGAGCGGGTGTTCCGCTTCCTCGACAACCCGCTGCAGACCTACACCGTCATCGCCCTGGTCTACATCGTCGTCAACCTCCTCCTGTCCCGGCTGGCGACGTTCGCCGAGCGCCGGCTGAGCACGGCCCGCCAGGGGCAGCCCGTGACGATCGACAAGGACGCGGCCCAGATGGCTGCGAACCGCGAGCTGGGTGGCGCCGGCGGAGGCGCAGGCATCTGACGTTGCGACGCGCCGCCCGCCCGGCGCGCGGTGCATGCCGGACGCCCGGGCCGCGCGTGGTCAGCCGAGCGGTTCCACGTCGTCCGTCCCGTCGTCACCGTCGCGCTCGGCCGCGAGCGCCCGGCGGACGACGTCACCGGCGAGACCGGGGCCGTAGCCCTTGCGCGCGAGCATGCCGACGAGCCGGTTGACCCGCTTGGGGTGGTCGACGCCGCGGGTGGACGGCAGCCGCCGGGCCACCAGGGCCTCGGCGGCAGCCCGCTCGTCGTCCCCGTCGACACCGTCGGCGCCGTCCAGGGCGGCCTCGACGAGCTCCGGGTCGACGCCCTTGCGCCGCAGCTCGTCGGCGAGGGCCCGGCGGGACAGCCCCTTGTCGCGGTGGCGGATGCGCACCCACTCGCGAGCGAACTCCGCGTCGTCGACGAGGCCGACCGCGGTGAAGCGGTCGAGCACCGCGTCGGCGACGGGCTCGGGGACGTCCTTGGAGAGGACGGCCTCGCGCAGCTGGGCCCGGGTGCGGGGGCCCATGGCGAGGCGACGCAGCACGACGGCGCGTGCCACGTCCTCCGGCTGCTCGGGCGAGGAGCTGCCGGGAGACGGGCGCGCGCCGTCGTGGTCTGTGGCCGGACGTGCCCGCACGGGGACCGTCTAGCGGGTGGGGAGGGCGAGCAGCATCAGAACTCGACGGGCACGTCGACGACGGGCTTGTCGACCTTGGCGCCGATGCCGAGCTTCTCCTTGATGCGCTTCTCGAGCTCGTCGGCCAGGTCCGGGTTGTCGCGGAGGAACGCGCGGGCGTTCTCCTTGCCCTGGCCGAGCTGGTCGCCCTCGTACGTGTACCAGGCGCCGGCCTTGCGGACGAAGCCCTGCTCCACGCCCATGTCGATCAGGCCGCCCTCCTTGGAGATGCCGGAGCCGTAGATGATGTCGAACTCGGCGACCTTGAACGGGGCGGCCAGCTTGTTCTTGGCCACCTTGCACTTGGTCCGGTTGCCGATGGGCTCCGAGCCGTCCTTGAGGGTCTCGATGCGCCGGACGTCCAGGCGCACGGAGGAGTAGAACTTCAGCGCCTTGCCGCCGGTCGTGGTCTCGGGCGAGCCGAACATCACGCCGATCTTCTCGCGGAGCTGGTTGATGAAGATCGCCGTGGTGCGGGACTGGCTGAGGGCACCGGTGATCTTGCGCAGCGCCTGCGACATGAGGCGGGCCTGGAGGCCGACGTGGCTGTCGCCCATCTCGCCCTCGATCTCCGCCCGCGGCACGAGCGCCGCCACGGAGTCGATGACGATGATGTCGAGCGCGCCGGAGCGGATGAGCATGTCGGTGATCTCGAGGGCCTGCTCACCGGTGTCCGGCTGGGACACGAGCAGGGCGTCGGTGTCCACGCCGAGGTTGCGGGCGTAGTCCGGGTCCAGGGCGTGCTCGGCGTCGATGAAGGCGGCGATCCCGCCGGCGCGCTGGGCGTTGGCCACGGCGTGCAGGGCGACGGTGGTCTTACCGCTGGACTCCGGGCCGTAGATCTCGACGATGCGGCCGCGGGGCAGCCCGCCGATGCCGAGCGCGATGTCCAGCGCGATGGAGCCGGTGGGGATCACGTCGATCGGGGCGCGGGCCTCGTCGCCGAGGCGCATCACGGACCCCTTGCCGTGCGCCTTCTCGATGTGGGCGAGGGCGTTCGCGAGAGACTTCTCACGGTCGCCGTTGATGGCGGTAGCGGGCATCTGGTCACCTCGTGCGGGTTGTCTGTTGGCCACGGGAGAGACGGTATGGACCGCCCCCGACAGAACTCCCGGGGCCTCGTCCTGGGTGTGGACGGAGAGGCTCTGGACGCCCTGTGGACACCAGGACAGTAGCCCGAACACGTGTTCGACGGGCGCACCGACACGCGGCGCGCCCGGCGTGTCGTGGCACCCGGTCCCGGTGCCCCGGCGGGACCGCCGGGCGGCACCTCCCGCCCCCGTCCCAGGGCAGCCGCAGCCCCCGGCGGGTGCCGTCAGCGCAGCAGCAGCCGGCGCAGCCGCCGCTCGGTGACGAGCACCCCGACCAGCCCCAGCGCAGCGAGGACGGCGACGTGCACGAGCAGCCCGGGCCCGACCTCGGCGAGCATGACCCCGCGCACGAGCGCGACCCCGTGGTACAGCGGCGACAGCTGCACCAACCACGCCACCGAGGACGGGTACGTGCTCACGGGGTAGAACGTCGCGGAGAACAGGAACAGCGGGACGATGGCCAGCTGGACGACGTCCAGGTCCTGCCAGGAGCGCATGAACGTCGTCACCGCCATGCCGATGCTGGCGAAGGCCCAGCCGATGAGCAGCGCGGCGGGCAGCGCGAGCAGCGCCCACGGCGTGCGCACCAGGCCGGCCAGCAGCATGACGACGAAGAACGCCGCCGCGTACAGGCTCCCCCGGATGAGGGCCCACCCGATCTCGCCGACGGCGACGTCGCGCGGCCCCAGCGGGGTGGCGAGGACGGAGTAGTAGAGCTTGGAGTACTTGAGCTTGAAGAAGACGTTGAACGTGGAGTCGAAGACGGCGCCGTTCATCGCGGAGCTGGCCATGAGCGCCGGGGCGACGAACAGCGCGTACGGCACCACCCGGCCGCTGTCGGTCGTCACGTCGCCCACGAGCGAGCCCAGACCGATGCCGAGCCCGAACAGGTACATCACCGGCTCGACGAAGCCGGACAGCAGCAGCAGCCACGCGCGCCGGTAGGCCCGCATGTTGCGCTCCACCAGGCTCGCCGGCCGCGACACCGTCCCGCTGGGGAGCAGGCGGCCCAGCAGCCCGTACGCGGGGACAGGGTCGTGGCCCGCGCCGCCGGGCGCGGCGTCGTCGGGGGCCGGGTCGTGGCGCACCGGGGCGCTGCTCACGTGAGCCTCCGGGTGTAGGTCCGGGTGGCCACGAGCAGGCCGCCGACCGCCCACAGCAGCAGGTAGCCGACGTGTCCGAGGACCACCGCCGCGCCGAGGTCGGTGCCCAGCGTGGCGGCCCGGCTCAGCTCCACGCCGTGCCACAGCGGGAGCACCTGCACCAGCGGCTGCAGCCAGACCGGCAGGTCGGACACGGGGTAGAAGACGCCCGAGAACAGGAACATCGGGATGATCGCGAAGCGGAGGATGAGCGCGAACGCCGTGTCGGTGTCGGTCGTCGCCGAGAACGCCGCCACCGGGGTCGCGAAGGCGAGGCCGGTGAGCACGGCGGCGGGCACCGCCCACGGGGCGCTGGGCCAGGCGACGAGCCCGAAGGCGACGATGACGACCCAGAACGGCAGCACCGTCACCAGCAGCCTCACGGTCATGAAGAACAGGTGGCCGAGCAGGACGTCGCGCACGCGCAGCGGCGAGGCGAGCTGGGCGTGGTACTGCCGCTGCCACTTGATGGCCCCGAGCACCGGCCACGCCGACTCCCCGAAGCCGGAGTTCATCGCCGAGGCCACGAGCACGCCCCCCGCCACGAACGCCGCGTAGGGCACGTCGCCGGGGCCGTTGCCGCTGCTGTCGACCAGCGAGCCGAGGCCGAAGCCCAGCCCGAGCAGGTAGAGGACGGGCTCGAGCACCGAGCGCACCACGAGGGAGCGCCACCAGGCCCGGGCGAGGGTGAACCAGCCGAGCGCGGCGCGCCACCACAGGAACCGGGTGCTGTGGGGCGGGGCGACCGCGCGGGCGAGGGGGTCGGTCGTCGTCACGTCAGTCGACCAGCGTCCGGCCGGTGAGGCGGAGGAACACGTCCTCCAGGGTCGACCGGCGCGGCAGCAGCGACATCGGCCGCTTCCCCGGCAGCCCGGACACCGCCTGCGACACCGCGTCGGCGTCCTGGACGTACAGCAGCACCCGGTCCGGCAGCACCTCGACCCGCTCGGCCAGCGCGCGCAGCGGCGCCGCGAACGGCTCGTGGTCGTCGGTCCGGTACCGGACCTCGAGCACCTCGCGGGTGGAGTGCTGCCGGATGAGCTCGCCAGGGCTGCCCTCGGCGACGTAGCGGCCACCGTCCATGACCACGAGGCGGTCGCACAGCTGCTCGGCCTCGTCCATGTAGTGGGTGGTGAGGACCAGCGTCACGCCCTCGCGCTTGAGCCGGTACAGCCGGTCCCACAGGACGTGGCGGGCCTGCGGGTCCAGGCCGGTCGTCGGCTCGTCGAGCAGGAGGATGTCCGGGTCGTTGACCAGGGCGCGGGCGATGGTCAGCCTGCGCTTCATGCCCCCCGACAGCGGCTCCACGACCGAGGAGGCCCGGTCGGCCAGCTGGACGAAGTCGAGCAGCTCGTCGGCCTTGGCCCGCACGGCGGCCCGGCTCATGCCGAAGTAGCGGCCGTAGACCATGACGTTCTCGCGGACGGTCAGCTCTTCGTCCAGGGTGTCCCGCTGGGGGACGACGCCGAGCCGGGCGCGGATCCGCGGGCCGTCGCGACGGGGGTCGAGGCCGAGGATCGACAGCTCGCCCGACGTCGGCTCGGAGACGCAGCCGACCAGCCGCATCGTCGTGGACTTGCCGGCGCCGTTCGGCCCCAGGATGCCGAAGGACTCCCCGCGCCGGACGTCGAGCGCGATGCCGTCGACCGCGGTGAAGGAGCCGTACTCCTTGCGCAGGTCGCGGGCGTGGACCAGCACCGGTGCCCCGGCGCCGCCGGGCGGGTCGGTGCGCGGCTCGACGGAGGTGGAGGTGCTCACCGGGCGAACCTACCCAGACCCCCCGACGGGGGACGACCCGATATGGGGGCTCCCCGCCCGGCCTGTCTGTCTCAGTCCCGCGGCGCGGTGGGCAGCAGGCCGACGGCGCGCAGCCGCTCGGCGAGCCGGTGGCCGTCGCCGCCGTGGAGCACCGGGACCGCGCCCGCTCCCCCGTCGCTCTCCGGCGGGGCGAGACCGCGCGACAGCACCTGCTCGGCCGGGCTCAGCTCGCGCAGCAGCACCGCCTGGACCGCGTCGGGCTCCTCGCGCGAGAAGGCCGAGTAGATCTCGGGGTCGTGCTGGCCGTCGTCGCCGACCAGGAGCCAGCGCAGGTGCGGGAGCTCCTGGTGCAGCCGGCGCAGCGTGCTGATCTTGTGGACCCGGCCCGACCGGAACCAGCCCGTGTTGGTGGGGCCCCAGTCGGTGAGCAGCAGCGGGCCCGTCGGGTAGCCGTGGCGGCGCAGGAAGCGGCGCAGGAACGGTGCGGTGTTCCACGCCCCGGTCGACAGGTAGACGACGAAGGCCCCGGGGTTCGCGGTGAGGAACTCCGTGTAGAGCTCCGGCATGCCGGGCACCTCGGCGCGGGCGGTCTCCTGCCGGACGAAGGTGTTCCAGGCGGCGATGAAGGGCCGCGGCAGCCACGTGACCATGACCGTGTCGTCGATGTCGCTGACCAGGCCGGCGCCCGTGGCGGCACCGACGACGAGCACCTCGCCCACGCCGGTCTCGCCGCCCTCGGGGGTCATCCGGACGGGGTGGCGCCCCGGCGGCAGGTCGACCTGCAGGACGACGTCGACCAGGCCCGTGCGGTCGGCGTGCACGCGGTACGTGCAGCCCCCGACCTCGATGAGCAGCGGCGCGTGGGCGACCTGCGCGGTGATGAAGCTGCGCCAGCCGCGGCTGCGGACCCAGGCGCGGTACGGCGTCTCCGGGCGTCCCATGAGCACCCGGCCGAACACCCGGACCCACCCGGGGGCGTGCGGGGCGGGGACGTCGACGCTCGCCCCGTACCCGCGGTTGACCTGGGCGCGGGGCACCCAGCCCCGGCGGCGCAGCACGGCCACGGACCACCGGTTGACGACGTCCTCCACCACGGCGGCGACGTGCCTGCTGGCGTCCTCGGCGGCCGCGGCCACCTGCTCCGCGGGGGTGCCGGGGGGGCCGGCCGGGTCCTTGGCGCCCCGGCCCGCCGGCCGCGTGCCCGAGCCGTCGACGCTCACCGGGCACCAGCGACGCGGTCGGACCGGGACCGACGGTCCCGTCCCAGCCGGCGCTCCGGCGGCACGTCCATCGCCTCGCACAGGGCGGTCCAGACCGTGCGGGGGTCCGTGCCGGCCTCCAGCGCCTGGGCGGCCGTGGCGTCCAGCGGCGCCAGCACGAGGTCGGCGACGAGGGTGTCGGCCAGCGCACGGCCGAACTCCTCGTGCGCGAGCGTCCGGAACTCGCTGGTCCTCACCGCAGAGGTCTACCACGGCGGGTGGATGTCCGACCCCTCGGCGATGATGGCCCCGTGCCCCGAACCCCCTCTGCCGAGCGCGTCATGGCGCGCTTCTCCCCGGCCACGCGGGACTGGTTCGGCGGCGCCTTCCACGCCCCGACCCCGGCGCAGGTCGGCGCCTGGGACGCGGTGAGCAGCGGCGAGGACGCCCTGGTCGTCGCGCCCACCGGGTCCGGCAAGACCCTCGCGGCGTTCCTGTGGTCGCTGGACCGGCTCGCCGCCGAGCCGCTGCCGGAGGACCCGCAGCACCGCTGCCGTGTGCTGTACGTCTCCCCGCTCAAGGCGCTGGCCGTGGACGTCGAGCGCAACCTCCGCTCCCCGTTGACCGGGATCCGCGCCAGCGCCGAGCGGCTGGGCGCCCCGGTCCCGGACATCACGGTCGGGGTCCGCTCCGGCGACACGCCCGCCGCCGAGCGCCGCACGCTCGCCCTGCGCCCGCCGGACGTCCTCATCACGACCCCGGAGTCGCTCTTCCTCGTCGTCACGTCCAAGGCCCGGGAGTCCCTGCTCGGGGTCGAGACCGTGATCCTCGACGAGATCCACGCCGTCGCCGGCACCAAGCGCGGCGCCCACCTGGCGCTCACGCTCGAGCGGCTCGACGCGCTGCTGGAGAAGCCCGCCCAGCGGGTGGGGCTGTCCGCGACGGTGCGCCCGGTGCAGGAGGTGGCCCGCTTCCAGTCCGGCGGTCGCCCCGTGCGGATCGTCCAGCCGCCCTCGACCAAGGAGTTCGACGTCTCCGTCGTCGTCCCGGTCCCGGACATGTCCGACCTGGGCACGACCACGGGCGAGGTCGTCGGCAGCGCTGCGGGCGAGGAGCAGCGCCGCTCGATCTGGCCGCACGTCAACGAGCGCGTCGTCGACCTGGTCGCGGCGCACACCTCGACGCTGGTGTTCACCAACTCCCGCCGCCTGGCCGAGCGCTTCACCGCCCAGGTCAACGAGGAGTGGGCCGAGCGCAACGCCCCCGACGAGGACGAGGACGCGACGGCGGCCCCGCAGCCGCGGCGCACCCCCGCCGAGGTCATGGCGCAGGCGGGCACGTCCGCCGGGGTGCCGCCCGTGCTGGCCCGGGCCCACCACGGCTCGGTGAGCAAGGAGCAGCGCGCCCTCATCGAGGACGACCTCAAGAGCGGGCGGCTGCCCGCGGTGGTCGCGACGAGCAGCCTCGAGCTCGGCATCGACATGGGCGCGGTGGACCTGGTCGTGCAGGTGGAGTCGCCGCCGAGCGTCGCCAGCGGCCTGCAGCGGCTCGGCCGCGCGGGCCACCAGGTCGGGGCGGTCTCCCGCGGCGTCGTGTTCCCCAAGCACAAGGCCGACCTCGTGCAGTGCGCCGTCGTCGTCGAGCGGATGGTGTCCGGGCAGATCGAGGCGCTGCGAGTGCTGTCGTCGCCGCTGGACGTGCTCGCCCAGCAGGTCGTCGCCATGTGCGCGATGGACGACTGGACCGTCGACGACCTGTACGCGCTCGTGCGGCGGACCGCGAGCTTCGCCGACCTGGCCCGAGGGCCGTTCGAGGCGACGCTGGACATGCTCGCCGGCCGCTACCCGAGCGAGGAGTTCGCCGAGCTGCGGCCGCGGCTGGTGTGGGACCGGGTGACCGACACCCTCACCGGCCGCCCGGGCGCCCAGCGGCTGGCCGTGACCAGCGGCGGGACGATCCCCGACCGCGGCCTGTTCGGGGTGTTCCTCGCCGGGTCGGAGGGGGCCGGCCGCCGGGTCGGCGAGCTCGACGAGGAGATGGTCTACGAGACCCGCGTCGGCGACGTCATCACCCTGGGCGCCAGCTCCTGGCAGGTGCAGGACATCACCCGCGACCAGGTGCTCGTCACCCCGGCCCCCGGCCGCCCCGGCAAGCTGCCGTTCTGGCACGGCGACGCGCTCGGCCGCCCCGCCGAGCTCGGCCGCGCGGTCGGCGCCTTCGTCCGCGAGCTGGTCCGCCTCGGCCCCGACGCCGCCCGTGCCCGCTGCGCGACCGCCGGCCTGGACGAGTGGGCGACCGACAACCTGCTCGCCTACCTCGGCGAGCAGAAGGAGGCGACCGGGCACGTCCCCGACGACCGGACCATCGTCGTCGAGCGCTTCCGCGACGAGCTGGGCGACTGGCGGGTCTGCGTCCACTCCCCCTTCGGCGGGCAGGTCCACGCCCCCTGGGCGCTCGCGCTGGCGGCCCGGTTCCGGGAGCGGCACGGCCTGGACGTGCAGGCGATGCACGGCGACGACGGCATCGTGCTGCGGCTGCCCGACGTCGAGGTGAGCGGCTGGGGCGGGCCCGACGACGGGCTCGGCTTCCTGGGCGGCGGTCTCGGCGGGGGTCTCGGCGGGTTCGGTGGTCCCCCCGGCGCCGACCTCGGGGGCGACGGTGACGGCGGTGACGGCGCCACGGGTGGAGGCGGTGCGGGGGCCGGGGGCCCCGCGTGGCCCACGGCCGAGCCGGTCGCCGCGCCGGACGTCGCCGAGCTCGTCGTGCTGGACGCCGAGGACGTCGAGGACGTCGTCACGCAGGAGATCGGCGGCTCGGCGCTGTTCGCGTCGCGGTTCCGGGAGTGCGCGGCCCGGGCGCTGCTCCTGCCCCGCCGGCAGCCCGGCCGGCGGCAGCCGCTGTGGCAGCAGCGGCAGCGGGCGGCCTCGCTGCTCGACGTGGCGCGCCGCTACCCGGCCTTCCCCATCGTCCTGGAGACCGTGCGGGAGTGCCTGCAGGACGTGTTCGACGTCCCCGGGCTCGTCACGCTCATGCGGGAGGTCGCCTCCGGCGCGGTCCGCGTCATCGAGGTCGAGACGTCGACGCCCTCGCCGTTCGCGCGGTCGCTGCTGTTCGGCTACGTCGCCCAGTTCCTCTACGAGGGCGACTCCCCGCTGGCCGAGCGCCGCGCGGCCGCCCTGTCGCTGGACCCGCAGCTGCTGGCCGAGCTGCTCGGCCGGGGCGACGGAGCCTCGCTGCGGGACCTGCTGGACCCGGAGTCCGTCCGCACCACCGAGGCCGAGCTCCAGCGCCTGGTCGACGAGCGGAAGGCGCGGGACGCGGAGGACGTGGCGGACCTGCTGCGCGTGCTCGGCCCGATGAGCACCGAGGAGGTGGCCGCGCGCAGCCTGGAGCCGCAGAGGGCCGCCGAGCACCTGGCGGCCCTGGTGGCGCAGCGGCGGGCCATCGAGGTCCGGCTCGGCGGGCGGGCGTGCACCGCCGCCGTCGAGGACGCCGCCCGGCTGCGGGACGCGGTCGGCGCGGCCCTGCCGGTGGGCCTGCCCGAGGCGTTCCTCGTCCCCGTCCCCGACCCTGTCGGGGACCTGCTCGCCCGTCACGCCCGTACCCACGGCCCGTTCACCGCCGCGGAGGTCGCGTCCCGGTTCGGTCTCGGGGTGGCGGTCGCCGAGCAGGCGCTGCGGCGCCTCGAGCAGGCGGGCCGGATCACCTCCGGCGCGATCCGGCCGCTGGAGGCCGGCGGCTCCCTCGACGTCCTCGACTTCTGCGACGCAGGCGTGCTCCGGGTGCTGCGGCGGCGGTCGCTGGCGGCGCTGCGCCAGGAGGTCGAGCCGGTCACCGCCCGCGACCTCGCGCGCTTCCTGCCGGCCTGGCAGTCCGTCGCCGTGCCCGAGCAGGCACCCGACCCCCGCGCGACGCGGGGCGGTCCGACCGTCCGCAGCACCTCGGCCCGGCCCGCCAGGCGCGGTTCCGGCGGGGTCCGCGGGGTCGACGGCCTGCTGCGGGTGGTCGAGCAGCTGGCGGGCGCCCGGGTCCCGGCCAGCGCGCTCGAGCCGCTCGTGCTGCCCGCCCGCGTCACCGACTACCAGCCGGCCATGCTCGACGAGCTGACGGCCGCCGGCGAGGTGCTGTGGGTCGGCCACGCCCCGATGTCCGGCGGCGACGGCTGGGTCTCGCTGCACGCCGCGCACACCGCCCACCTCACGCTCCCCCTGGCCGCGGCGGGCGAGACGGCCGCGACCACCGCGCCGGGGGGCCGCACCCCTGTCGCGGCACGCGCGGCCGGACCGGCTGCTGTCCCCGCC
>NZ_JBBEOI010000076.1 GCF_037860755.1 Aquipuribacter hungaricus
CTGGCGTCGGCGCTGCGGCAGGCCGTCGCGCCGCCCCCCCGGGCCCGCCGGGCGACCCGGCCGACCCGCGGCTCGCAGGAGCGGCGGATCAGCGCCAAGAAGCAGCGCGGCCAGCTCAAGAAGCAGCGCGGCTCGCTCGACTGACCCCGGCACCAGGGACGGAGCCCCCGGCCGAGCAGGCGCCGCGGCGGGACCGCGGCGCCCGCTCCTCAGAGCCGCTCCGCCCGGGTGAGGTAGCGCTGCGCGACGACGACGACGAGCAGGATGCTGCCCTGCACGACCGCCTGCCACGCGCTCGGCAGGCTGCCGACCTGGTTGATGATGTTGGCGATCACCTGCAGCAGCAGCACGCCGACCAGCGTCCCGACCACGGTGCCAGCGCCGCCGGTGAGCAGCGTCCCGCCGAGGACGACCGCGGCGATCGCCGTCAGCTCGAAGCCGACGCCGATGACGGTCACGCCCGACGAGGTGTACGAGGCGATCATCACGCCGGCGAACCCGGCGAGCAGGCCCGACGCGACGTAGGTGACGACCTTGGTGCGCGCCACCGGCAGCCCCATGAGCTCGGCCGCGTCCTGCTGGCCGCCGATGGCCAGCACGGTCGGCCCGAACGAGGTCCGGTGCAGCACGAGCGTCCCCAGCGCGTACAGCACGACGACGACGACGATGGGCAGGGGGATCCCGAGGACGCTGCCCTGCGCGAGCTGGCGGAAGGCGCTCTCGGCCGGCACCCGGTAGGTCGTGGTGCCGCCGTCGGTCACCAGGAGCAGGACGCCGCGGGCGAACAGCAGCCCGGCGAGGGTGACGATGAACGGCTCCAGGCCGCCCCGGGCGATGATCAGGCCCTGGACCAGGCCGATGAGCCCGCAGGCGAGCAGCGGGACCGCGACGGCCGCGAGCGTGCCGAACTGGCTCGCCCACGCCGCGAGGACGCCGCCGAGCGCGAACACCGACCCCACCGACAGGTCGATCCCGCCGGTCATGATGACGAAGGTCATGCCGAGCGCGACGACCGCGAGGAACGACGACTGCACGGCGATGCTCGTGAGGTTGGCGCCGGTGGCGAAGGAGTCGAACTGGACCGACGCCACGACGCAGAGCGCGACGAGCACGACGAGGGCGCCCTGGCGCTGGAGGAGGACCGCGGCACGCCCGCTGCGGGCCGACGTGGTCACGGACGGGGCGGGCGCCCCGGCGGCGGCCGAGGTGGTCGTGAGGCTCATCTGCGTCTCCTGCCGATCTGCACGTAGACCGCGACCACGACGATGACGGCCTGGACGATCTGGGCCACGGCGTCGGCCGCGTTCTGGGCGATGAGGGTCGAGGTGACCAGCTGCATGAGCAGCGCCCCCGCGATGGTGCCGAGCACCCGCACCTGGCCGCCGCTCAGCGGGGTGCCGCCGACCACGACGGCCGTGATGGCGTACAGCTCGATGAGCAGGCCGAGCCGGGTGGGGTCGGAGGCCTGCGACCGGGCGGCGACCAGCACGCCCGCGAAGGCCGCGAGCACCCCGGCCATGATGTAGACGGTCGTGAGCACCCGGGCGACGGGGATGCCGGCCAGCGCCGCGGCCCGGATGTTGCCGCCGACGGCGACGAGCTGCCGCCCGGTGGTGGTCCGCCGCATGACGACGAAGACGCCGAGCGCGACGACCGCGGCGCTGAGCACGACGTAGGGCACGCCGAGGACGCTGCCGCTGCCCAGGGCGATGATGCCGGGGTCGCGGATGCTCTTGATCTCCCCGCCGAGCAGGTTCGCGACGCCGCGGCCGGCGACCATGATCGCCAGCGTCGCGACGATGGGCTGGATGCCCACCCGCGAGATGACCGTGCCGCCGAGCGCGCCCGTCACCAGCCCGGCGGTGCAGGCGACGAGGATCGCCGGCAGCGTGCCGTAGCCGATGTACAGGGGGATGAGGGCGGCGGCCAGGGCCATGACGGCCCCCACCGACAGGTCGATCCCACGGGTGCCGATGACCATGGCCATCCCGAGGGCGACGATGAGCACCGGGGAGACCTGGACCAGCTGCAGGCGCAGGTTCGTCGCGCTGACGAAGTTCGGCGTGATCACCACGTTGACGAGGACGAGCAGGGCGAGGGCGACGTAGACGCCGTTGCGCCGCAGCCACCCGCTGTCCAGGCGGGGGAGCCGTCGGGCGGGCGCCGCCGGGGCCGCCTCGGTGGTCGTGCTCATCGCTGGGGGACCCCTTCGTCCGCGACGGCCGGGTGGCCGCCGCCTGCGAGACCTTCGAGCAGCGCCGACGTGGTCAGCCCCGCCCCGGACAGCTCGCTGCTGACCGCGCCGTCGTGCAGGACGACGACCCGGTCGCTGCCTTCGACGAGCTCCTCCATCTCGCTGGAGATGAGGACGACGGCGAGCCCCTGGGCCGCGAGCTCGTCGACGAGCGCCTGGACCTCGCGCTTGGCGCCGACGTCGATGCCCCGGGTGGGCTCGTCGAGCAGGAACACCTTGGGCTCGGTCGCCAGCCAGCGGGCGAGGAGCACCTTCTGCTGGTTGCCGCCGGACAGCTCGCGGACCTTCTGGTGGGGGCTGGAGGCCTTGACCTGCAGCCGCCGCATGAACACCTCGACGACCGCGTCGATCTTGCTGTCGGAGACGATGCCCGCCCGCGACAGCCGGGGCAGCACCGCCAGGGCGATGTTGTCGCGCACCGACAGGTCCGGGACGATCCCCTCCGCCTTCCGGTCCTCCGACAGCAGGGCCATCCCGGCGGCCAGGGCGTGCGCCACCGAGCCGGTCTTGACGGGCCGTCCGCCGACGGCCACGGTGCCGGAGCTGGTGAGCAGGTCCCCGTACACCGCCTTGACGGTCTCGGAGCGCCCGGAGCCGAGCAGGCCGCCGAGCCCGACGACCTCGCCGGGACGCACGTCGAAGGAGATGCCGTCGAGCCGGTTGCGGACGTGCAGGTCCTGGACCCGCAGCACCGGCTCCACCTCGACCAGGTGGGAGTCGCCGAACTCGGTCGTGCCGCGCTCGACGTCCGCCATGGTCCGGCCGAGCATGTGCGCGACGAGCTCGAGCCGGCTGAGGTCGGCGACGGGGCCGCTGTGGACGGTGCGCCCGTCGCGCAGGACGGTGACGTGGTCGCACAGGGCGAACAGCTCGCCCATGCGGTGGGAGACGAAGACGAGGGCGACGCCCGTGGCGGCCAGGTCGCGGGCGACCCGGAACAGGGTGTCCACCTCCTTGGCCTCCAGGGAGGAGGTGGGCTCGTCCATGATGACGACGCGGCTGTCGACCGACACCGCCCGTGCCAGGGCCACCATCTGCTGGACGCCGAGGCCGAGCCGCCCGAGCTGCTCGTCGACGTCCACGTCGATGCCGACCCGGGCGACGAGCTCGCGGGCCTGGCGCCGCATCGCCCGGGTGTCCACCAGGCCGAACCGGCGCGGCTCGCGGCCCAGGAAGATGTTGCTCGCCACGCTGAGCAGCGGGACGAGGTTGACCTCCTGGTACATCGTCGAGATGCCGGCGTCCTGCGCGTCCGACGGGCGCGCGAAGCGCACGGGCTCGCCGCGGTACAGCAGCTGCCCCTCGTCCGGCACGTAGACACCGGTCAGCACCTTGATGAGGGACGACTTGCCGGCCCCGTTCTCGCCGACGAGCGCGTGGATCTGCCCGGGCACCAGGGTGAAGTCGACGCCCCGCAGCGCGTGCACGCCGTCGAAGCTCTTGCGGACACCGGTCACCGACAGGACGGGGTCCGTCGTCGGGGGTCCAGCGGTGGGTGGCACGGCGCCTCCTCGCGCGCGGGCTCCCGGGGGACCGTGGTGCGGTCCCCCGGGAGGGGTGTGCTGGCGGTCGGGCGTCAGAACGCGTCGGCGAGGTTCGCCTCGGCGTTCTCCGGGTTGTACTCGTCGTCCTCGATGATGATGTCCTCGGCGATGGGCTCGCCGTCGAAGAACCGCTGGGCGGTCTCGAAGGCGAGGGGGCCGAAGCGGGGGTTGGACTCGATGACGGCGTTGATCTGGCCGTCGACGATCGCCTGGACGGCGTTGGCCGTGCCGTCGATGGAGACGATGCGGACCTCGCTGCCGGGCTGGCGGCCCGCCGCGGACACGGCCGTGACGGCACCGAGGGCCATCTCGTCGTTGTGCGCGTAGATGGCGTCGATCTCCGGGTTGGACTGCAGGAGCTGCTCGGTGACGGTCTGCCCCTCGTCGCGGGCGAAGTTGGCGGTCTGCTCGACGACGACCTCGAGGCCCGGGTGCTCCGCCTCGACCTGGTCGAGGAAGCCCTGGTTGCGCTGGTCGGTGACGTTGTTGCCGGAGGAGCCCAGGAGGATGGCGACGTTGGCCTCGCCCTCGGTCGCCTCGGCCATGGCGTCGGCGGCGCGCTGGCCCTGGCTGTAGAAGTCCGAGCCGATGAACGTCACGTAGTCGCTGCAGTGCTCGCTGGTGACCTTGCGGTCGATGGTGATGACGGGGACGCCGGCCTCGGACGCCGCGGACAGCGCCGGGTCGAGGCCGTCGGAGTTGAGCGGGGCGACGATGAGGAGGTCGACGCCCTGGTTGAGCAGGTCCTGGATGTCGGAGATCTGCTTGGGCAGCTCGGCGTTGGCGTTGGTGACGATCAGCTCGGCGCCGACGGCCTCCGCCTCGTCGCGGATCGACTGGGTCTCGGCGGCCCGGAAGGCCGCGGTGTCGGGCTCGGACTGGGAGAAGCCGACCGTGGCGCCCTCGAGCTCGACCGCCTCGATCCCGCCGGCGTAGCTGTCGAGGGTGCAGCCCTCGCCGGTGGCCTCGGTGCTGGGCTCGCGGACGACCTGGCCGCCGCCGGCCGAGGCGCCGTCGCTGGCTCCGCCGCCGGCGGACGTCGTCTCGCCCGGGTTGGCGCACCCGGTGACCAGCAGCGCGGACGCGGCCACGAGCGAGAGGAGGGGGACGCCGCGCCGGAGGCGGGCGGACGGACGGGGGGTGCTGCGCATGGGGGTGCTCCTGGCTCGGGGGTCGGGGCGTCGTCGGCCCGTGTGCGGGACGTGCAGGAGGCGCCTCGGCGCGCGCTCCTCGTCTGGTGGCGGTGTGGTGGTGGTGCGGTGGCGGTGCCGGCCCCGGTGGGGGGCGCCGCGCGGTGGTGCGTGGGGCAGGCGGTGCCGGGTGGTACGCGCGGTGCCCGTCGCGCCGGCCGGACCGTCGGCCGGCCGGCCAGCGCGAGGGAGCGGGGGAGGCCTCAGGCCTCGCCCATCACCAGGCCCTCGATGGTGTGCTTCTGGGTGATCGGCGTGAGCTCGTCGACGACGGGGCAGCGCATGTGGTCGCGCACCCGCTGCGGGAGCTGCTCCCAGTACCCGCGGGTGACCGCCATGTCGTGGTGCTCGGCGTTGCCGGCGCCGGGGGCGTCGACCCCGAGGACGAGCACGGGGCGGGACTTCGCCGACTCGTTCTTGGTGCCGCGGTGGATGGTGAGCGCGGAGCGGGCGGAGACGTCGCCGCGCTGCGGGTACTTGCGCACGGCGCGCTCCTCGAAGCGGGGGTACATCGACTTCGGCGGGAACATGCCGTGCGTGAACTCCTCGGAGTCGTCGAACTGGGTGCCCGGGGCCACCTCGAACGGCCCCATGTCCTCGGCGGTGTCGACGCCCGTGAGGTTGAAGGCCAGCGAGGTGAGGCGGCCGGTGCGCCGGGTCTCGTCGGGCATGGGGAAGTCGCGGTGCCAGGGCTGGTTCATCGCGCCCTCGCCGGGGACGTCGAAGCCGAGCTCGACGATCTCGTAGTCCTCGCCGAGCACCGCCGTGCAGACCTGGCGGACCCACGGGTGGTCGACGAGGTCGACGAAGCCGCGCATCTGCTCGGGGTGGATCTCGACGTAGTAGCGGTTGGGGCCGCGGCCGACGGCGCCGTCGGGGCGGGAGAGCGCCTCTGCCAGCGCGGTCTCGATGTCCTCGCGCATGCGGTCGGCCCAGTCCGGCGTGAAGGCGCCCTTGCGGGCGGTGATCCCGTCGCCGTAGAGGGCCTCGACGATGGCGCGGGTCTCGTCGTCCGCGCCCTCGGGCACGAACGGGGTCTGGGTCGCTGTCTGCTGGTCCACGGGGGTGTCTCCTTCGACGACCGGTCTGGGGCGGCACCAGTATTGCCACGTTGCATGCAACGTGGCAAGCGCCTGCGGCTGGCATAGTGCCGACCATGCCGACGAGCCTCAAGGACGTGGCCGCGCGGGCCGGCGTCTCGGCCCGGACGGTGTCGAACGTCGTCAACGGCTCGGGCGTCGTCGCCCCGGCCACCCGGGAGCGCGTCCAGCAGGCCGTCGACGAGCTGGGCTACCGGCCGAACGCGGCGGCCCGGAACCTGCGCACCGGACGGACCGGCCTGGTGGGCCTCGTCGTGCCCGAGATCGACTCGCCGTACTTCAGCGAGATGGCCGCCCTGCTCGCCGTGGCCGTCGAGGGGCGGTCGTGGACGCTGCTCACCGACGCCACGGGCGGCGACGCCGAGCGGGAGCGCCGCCTGCTCGGCGGCGCCCGGCGGCAGCTGGTGGACGGCCTCATCCTCAGCCCCTGGGCGCTCACCCCCGACGACATCGCCCGCCACGCGGGCGCGGTGCCGCTGGTGCTCATCGGCGAGCACGTGCCCGACGGTGTCGTCGACCACGTCGCGGTCGACAACGTCGCCGCCGCGCGCGCGGCGACGGCCCACCTGCTCGCCCTCGGCAGGCGGCGGGTCGCCGTCGTCGGGGTCGGGGCGAACGGCGCCGGGGCGACGGCCCGGCTCCGGCTGCAGGGCTACCACGAGGCCCTGGCGGCGGCCGGGCTGCCGAGGGACCCGGCGCTGGAGGCGGGGACCGGGGCGCTGCACCGAGCCGACGGGGCCGCGGCGCTCCGGCGCCTGCTCGACCTGCCCGAGCCGCCGGACGCGGTGTTCTGCTTCACCGACCAGCTCGCGCTCGGCGCGCTGCGGGTGGCGCTCGAGCGGGGCCTGGACGTCCCGGGCGACCTGGCCGTCGTCGGGTTCGACGACATCGAGGACGGCCGCTACGCCACGCCGTCGCTCACCACGGTGTCCCCGGACAAGGCCGCGACCGCGAGGCTGGCCGTGGAGTGCCTGGCGGACCGGATCGCCGAGCGGGCGGCCGTGCGGGCCCAGGGCGGCACGGCGCCGGGCGAGGCCCCCGGCGGCGGCGGGACCGCACCGGCCAGGACCGTCGTCGTCGCGCACCGCCTCGAGGTGCGCGAGAGCACCGTCGGCCGCGCGGTCGCGCCCGGCTGACGCCCACCTCCTGACCGCCCTGCCGCCAGGGTGACCCGGCGGCGGGAGATCTGTCGGAGGGGCGGCATACCGTGTCCACGTGCGCCCGGTCACCGACATCACCCGTTCCCTCGCCCCGTTCCAGGTCATCAGCGAGTTCTCGCCCAGCGGCGACCAGCCGGCCGCGATCAAGGACCTCGCCACCCGCGTGAACCGGGGGGACAAGGACTCCGTGCTCCTCGGCGCCACCGGCACGGGCAAGTCGGCGACGACGGCCTGGCTCGTCGAGCAGGTGCAGCGCCCGACCCTGGTCATGGTGCAGAACAAGACGCTCGCCGCCCAGCTCGCCAACGAGTTCCGCGAGCTGCTGCCCAACAACGCCGTCGAGTACTTCGTCTCGTACTACGACTACTACCAGCCCGAGGCGTACGTCCCGCAGACGGACACGTACATCGAGAAGGACAGCTCGATCAACGACGAGGTCGAGCGGCTGCGCCACTCCGCGACCAACTCGCTGCTCACCCGGCGCGACGTCATCGTCGTGGCCACCGTGTCGTGCATCTACGGCCTGGGCACGCCGCAGGAGTACGTGGACCGGATGGCCCGGCTCAAGGTCGGCCAGTCCGTCGACCGCGACCAGCTGCTCCGCCAGTTCGTCACCATGCAGTACACGCGCAACGACCTCTCGTTCACGCGCGGCACGTTCCGGGTCCGTGGCGACACCGTCGAGATCATCCCGCAGTACGAGGAGCTCGCGGTCCGCATCGAGCTGTTCGGCGACGAGATCGAGCGGATCTACACCCTGCACCCGCTGACCGGCGAGATCGTCCGCGAGGAGCAGGAGTACTACATCTTCCCCGCGTCGCACTACGTCGCCGGCCCCGAGCGGCTCGAGCGCGCGGTGGGCACCATCGAGGCCGAGCTCGCGGACCGCCTCGCGGAGCTCGAGCGGCAGAACAAGCTGCTGGAGGCCCAGCGGCTGCGGATGCGCACCACGTACGACATGGAGATGCTCCGACAGGTCGGCACCTGCGCCGGCGTCGAGAACTACTCGCGGCACTTCGACGGCCGCGCCCCCGGGTCGGCGTCGAACACCCTCATCGACTACTTCCCCGAGGACTTCCTCCTCGTCATCGACGAGTCGCACGTCACCGTGCCGCAGATCGGCGGGATGTACGAGGGCGACATGTCCCGGAAGCGCACCCTCGTGGACCACGGCTTCCGGCTGCCCTCGGCGATGGACAACCGGCCGCTGCGGTGGGAGGAGTTCCAGGAGCGGATCGGGCAGACCGTCTACCTGTCGGCGACGCCCGGCCCGTACGAGCTCGGCCGCGTCAAGGGCGACGTCGTCCAGCAGATCATCCGCCCGACCGGCCTGGTCGACCCCAAGGTCGTCGTCAAGCAGACCAAGGGCCAGATCGACGACCTGCTCGCCGAGATCCGGGAGCGCACGGCCAAGAACGAGCGCATCCTCGTCACCACCCTCACCAAGAAGATGGCCGAGGACCTCACCGACTACCTGCTCGAGCAGGGGGAGCGGGTCCGCTACCTGCACTCCGAGGTGGACACGCTGCGCCGGGTCGAGCTGCTGCGGGAGCTGCGGCTGGGGGAGTACGACGTCCTCGTCGGCATCAACCTGCTGCGCGAGGGCCTCGACCTGCCCGAGGTGTCGCTCGTCGCGATCCTCGACGCGGACAAGGAGGGCTTCCTCCGCTCCGCCACCGCGCTCATCCAGACCATCGGCCGGGCGGCCCGCAACGTCTCCGGCGAGGTCCACATGTACGCGGACCGGATCACGCCGTCGATGGAGCAGGCCATCGACGAGACCAACCGGCGCCGCGAGATCCAGGTGGCGCACAACCTGGCCAACGGCATCGACCCGACCCCGCTGCGCAAGAAGATCGCCGACATCACCGACCTCATCGCTCGCGAGGACGAGGACACCCGCTCGCTGCTCGGCGGGTCCGGCCGCCGGCAGTCGCGGGGCAAGTCGCGCGACGGCGCGGTGTCGCCGCTGCCGGTCAGCCGGCACGAGGGCATGCCCCAGGCGGAGCTCGCCGACCTCATCCAGCAGCTCAGCGACCAGATGCACGCCTCGGCCGCCGAGCTGCAGTTCGAGGTGGCGGCCCGGCTCCGCGACGAGATCGGCGACCTCAAGAAGGAGCTGCGCGGGATGCAGGCGGCGGGCGTCTAGCGAGTACACCGGCGGACCCGGCCCGCGGGGCTCCCGCGGGCCGGGGGTCCGCGGGGTCCGGGGCGTCAGCCCCGGCGGCGGGTCACCAGCCTCGGGAGCGCCAGTCCTCGAGCGACCCGCGCTCGGCGCCCAGCGTCGTGCCGTCACCGTGGCCCGGCTGCACGAGCGTGCTGTCGTCGAGCCCGAACAGCCTGTCGGTGACGTCGTCGAGCAGCGACGTGAACCGGGCCGCGTCGCCCCGGGTGTTCCCGACGCCGCCCGGGAACAGCGAGTCGCCGGTGAGCGCGAGCGTCGGGTGGGGTGCCGCGCCGGGCACGACGAGGGCGACCGAGCCCGGCGTGTGCCCTCGCAGGTGCACGACCGCGACGACGAGCTCGCCGACCTCGACGACGTCGCCGTGGTCGAGGAGCCGGTCGGCGGCCACCGGCAGGTCCCCGGCGTCGTCGCGCCCCACCAGGGCGGGGGCGCCGGTGGCGGCGACCACGGCGGGCAGGGCGCGGTGGTGGTCCCAGTGCCCGTGCGTGGTGACCACGCCGACCAGGTCGGTGGCGGCACGGCCGGAGACGTGGGCGGCCTCCTCCACCAGCGCGAGCACCGCGGGCGCGTCGTCGGCGGCGTCGACGAGCAGCTGTGCGCCCGTCGCGGCGCAGGTGAGGACGTACACGCAGTTGTCCTGCTCGCCGACCGAGGCCTTGCTCAGCACGACCGGGCCCAGGTCGACGTGCAGCGCCCCGCCGCCCGGCTCGGTGTGCAGGGCCGGCAGGAGCGGGTCCCCCGGCGACAGCAGCTCGCTCACCACTCGCTCCTGACCTCGTGCACCTGGTCGATCGCCTCGGCCGCCCGCACGAGCGCCAGGTGGCTGAAGGCCTGCGGGTAGTTGCCGGTGAAGCGCCGCGCCGCGGGGTCGTACTCCTCCGCGAGCAGGCCGAGGCCCGGGGTGGCGAGCCCGCACAGCCGGTCCATGAGGGTGGTGGCCTCCTCGCGGCGACCCACCCGGGCCCAGTGCTCGACGAGCCAGAACGAGCAGGCGAGGAACGGGTGCTCGTCGCCGGCCAGGCCGTCGACGTCGGTCTCGGTCCGGTAGCGGAGCACGAGCCCGTCGCGCATCAGGTCGGACTCCACGGCGGCGACGGTGGCGAGCATGACCGGGTCGTCCCAGTCGAGGAACCCGACCTGGGCGGCCTGGAGCAGGGCCGCGTCCACGCTGGTGCCCCCGAGGTACTGCACGAGGTTGCCCCGCTCGGGGTCGACGCCCGTGGCGAGCACCTGGGCCCGGATGGTGTCGGCCATCTCCTGCCACACCTCGACGTGGCCGGGCCGGCCGAAGTCGCGCGCCGCGCGCACGCCACGGTCGAACGCGGCCCACGCCATGATCCGCGAGTGCGTGAAGGCGCGCAGGTCGCCCCGGATCTCCCAGATGCCGTTGTCGGGGGTGTCCCAGACCTCGGCGAGGTGGTCCAGCAGCGCCGCCTGCAGCGACCAGCTGAAGACGTCGGTGTGCAGGCCGGCCGCGCGGGCCGCGTGCAGGGCGACCATGACCTCGCCGATGACGTCGACCTGCAGCTGCGAGGCCGCGGCGTTGCCGACCCGGACCGGCGAGGAGCCCTCGTAGCCCGGCAGGTGGTCGAGCGTGTACTCCTCGAGCCGGCGCTCGCCGCCGACGCCGTACATGATCTGCACGTCCTCCGGGGCGCCCGCCACGGCCCTCAGCAGCCAGGAGCGCCAGCTGTCGGCGCTCTCGAGGTAGCCGTGCGCGAGCAGCGCCTCCAGGGTGAGGGCGGCGTCGCGGAGCCAGCAGTACCGGTAGTCCCAGTTGCGGACCCCGCCGAGCTCCTCGGGCAGCGACGTGGTCGGGGCCGCGACGATGCCGCCGGTGTCCTCGTGGCTCAGCGCCCGCAGCGTGAGCAGCGAGCGGCGGACGGCGCCGGCGTAGCGGCCGTCGTGCCGGCAGCGTGACGCCCAGTCGCGCCACCAGGTCTCGGTGCGGTCGATGGCCGCGGTGACGTAGACCGGCTCCGGCGGCGGCCGGTGCGACGGGTACCAGGTGAGGACCAGGTCGTTCCGGCCGCCCGCGGCGACGTCGAAGACGCCGACGTGGCGGTGGTCCTCCGGGACGGGCAGCGGGTCGCAGCGCAGCAGGAGCGCGTCGGGCCCGGCGACCGCGAGCAGCGCCTGGGCGCCGCCCTCGCTCGTGGCCGACGTCGCCGCGTTGGGGCCGGAGCCCACGCCGCGGACCCGCTCGGGGCGTGGCGCGGGCAGGGCGAACGCGGCGTCCACCGTCACCCCGTCGTCCTTGATCCGGCGCACCCACGGCACGTCGCGGCCGTAGCCGAACCGGATGACGAGCTCCTGCCGCATCCGGACGCTGCCCTCCAGGCCCTCGACGCGGCGGACCAGGTCGGCGCGGCGGCCGCCGACCGGCATGGTCTCGACCACCCGCACGGCGCCGGTCGAGGTCCGCCAGACGGTCTCCAGGGTGAAGGTGTCGTCGCGGTAGGCGCGCGACTCGACGACGGCGTCCTCGTCGAGGGGCGCCAGGACCCACCGGCCGTTGTCGCCGTCGCCGAGCAGCGCGGCGAAGCAGGCGGGGGAGTCGAAGCGCGGGAAGCAGAGCCAGTCGACGCTGCCGCGGTCGGAGACGAGCGCGGCCGAGTGGAGGTCGCCGAGGAGCGCGTAGCGCTCGATCGGGACCGCGGGGGCGGGGGTCACGGCGGGACGGTACCCCCGGGCGGAGCGGCCGGACCGCGGCGCGCCAGCCCGCGGCGCCAGGGCCCCGCGCCGGGTGACCGGGACCGGCCGCGCGTCGTGGTGCAGGGCCTCGCGCCGGACGGCGGTGTCGGTGGGCCGACCTACGATGGGGGTGTGGCAGACCGTCTCGTCGTCCGTGGTGCACGTGAGCACAACCTCAAGGACATCGGGGTCGACCTCCCGCGCGACTCGCTCGTCGTGTTCACCGGCCTGTCGGGGTCCGGGAAGTCGTCCCTGGCCTTCGACACCATCTTCGCCGAGGGCCAGCGCCGCTACGTGGAGTCCCTCAGCGCCTACGCCCGGCAGTTCCTCGGCCAGATGGACAAGCCGGACGTCGACTTCATCGAGGGCCTGTCTCCCGCGGTGTCCATCGACCAGAAGTCGACCAACCGCAACCCCCGGTCGACCGTCGGCACCATCACCGAGATCCACGACTACCTGCGCCTGCTGTACGCGCGCGCCGGGCGGCCCCACTGCGTCCGCTGCGGCGAGCCGATCGGCCGGCAGACGCCCCAGCAGATCGTCGACCGCCTGCTCCAGCTGCCGGACGGCACCCGGTTCCAGGTGCTCGCCCCGGTCGTCCGCGGCCGCAAGGGCGAGAACCTCGAGCTGTTCCGCGAGATGCAGGGCAAGGGCTTCTCGCGCGCCCGGGTCGACGGCGAGGTCGTGTCGCTGGCCGAGCCGCCCGTGCTGGACGGCAAGAAGAAGCACGACGTCGACGTCGTCGTCGACCGCCTCGTCTCGCGCAGCGAGGGCGACGAGGACAAGCAGTACAGCGCCCGCCGCCGCCTCACCGACTCCGTCGAGACCGCCCTGGGGCTGGCCGAGGGCATGCTCGTCGTCGAGCTCATCGACGTCCCCGCGCCGGGCACCCCCGGCGCCGACGACCACCCGCTGGGCCCGCGCGAGCGGCGCTTCAGCGAGCGGCTCGCCTGCCCCAACGACCACCCGGTCGCGCTGGAGGAGATCGAGCCGCGCACGTTCTCCTTCAACGGCCCGTACGGCGCCTGCCCGACGTGCAGCGGCCTGGGGACGCGCCTGGAGGTCGACCCCGAGCTCGTCGTCCCCGACGACGACCTGTCGCTGTCGCAGGGGGCCGTAGCCCCGTGGTCGACGGGCTCCCAGAGCGTCGACTACTTCGACAAGCTGCTGAGCAGCCTCGCCGACGCGCTCGGCTTCTCCATGGACACCCCGTGGCGCGCGCTGCCCGAGCGAGCCCGCGAGGCCGTGCTCCACGGCCTCGACGGCCAGCTCGACGTCCGCTACAAGACCCGGCACGGCCGCCAGCGCGCGTACCGGGCCGGGTTCGAGGGCGTCCTGCCGTTCATCCGCCGCCGCCACGAGGAGACCGACTCCGAGTGGGCCAAGGACCGCTACGGCGCCTACATGCGCGAGGTCCCGTGCCCGGTCTGCCAGGGCGCCCGGCTGCGGCCGGAGGTGCTCGCCGTCACGGTGTCCGGGCGCAACATCGCCCAGGTGTCCTCGCTCACCATCGGCGAGACCGCCGAGTTCCTGCGCGACCTCGAGCTGTCCGAGCGCGAGCACGCCATCGCCGACCGGGTGCTCCGCGAGATCCACGCCCGCCTCGGGTTCCTCCTCGACGTCGGCCTGGACTACCTCAGCCTCGACCGGGCGGCGGGCACGCTGTCCGGCGGCGAGGCCCAGCGCATCCGCCTCGCCACCCAGATCGGCGCCGGCCTGGTGGGGGTGCTGTACGTGCTCGACGAGCCGAGCATCGGCCTGCACCAGCGGGACAACCAGCGCCTCATCGGCACGCTCACCCGGCTGCGCGACCTGGGCAACACCCTCATCGTCGTCGAGCACGACGAGGACACCATCAAGGCCTCGGACTGGGTCGTCGACATCGGCCCGGGCGCCGGCGAGCACGGCGGGCAGGTGGTCCACTCCGGGCCGCTGGCCGAGCTGCTCACCAACTCCGCCTCGCTCACCGGGGCCTACCTGTCCGGCCGCCGGAGCATCCCGACGCCCGCCACCCGGCGCGCCGTCGACCCCGCCCGGGTCGTGTCCGTCAAGGGCGCGCGCGAGCACAACCTCACCGGCGTGGACGTCGACTTCCCGCTCGGCGTCCTCGTGTCGGTGACCGGGGTGTCCGGGTCGGGCAAGTCGACCCTGGTCAACGACATCCTCTACACGGTGCTGGCGAACAAGCTCAACGGCGCCCGCCAGGTCCCCGGCCGGCACAAGACCGTCACCGGCCTGGAGCACCTGGACAAGGTGGTCCACGTCGACCAGGGCCCGATCGGCCGCACGCCGCGGTCCAACCCGGCGACGTACACGGGCGTCTGGGACCACGTGCGCAAGCTGTTCGCGCAGGCGCCCGAGGCCAAGATCCGCGGCTACCAGCCCGGCCGGTTCAGCTTCAACGTCAAGGGCGGTCGCTGCGAGCACTGCCAGGGCGACGGCACCCTGAAGATCGAGATGAACTTCCTCCCGGACGTCTACGTCCCGTGCGAGGTGTGCCACGGCGCCCGGTACAACCGGGAGACCCTCGAGGTGCACTTCAAGGGCAAGACGGTCGCCGACGTCCTGGACGCCCCGATCGAGGAGGCCGCGGAGTTCTTCGCCGCGGTCCCCGCCATCGCCCGGCACCTCAACACGCTGGTCGACGTCGGCCTGGGCTACGTCCGCCTCGGCCAGCCCGCCCCGACCCTGTCCGGCGGCGAGGCGCAGCGCGTCAAGCTCGCCACCGAGCTGCAGCGCCGCTCCGCCGGGCGCACGGTGTACGTGCTCGACGAGCCCACCACCGGGCTGCACTTCGAGGACATCCGCAAGCTGCTGGAGCTCCTGCAGGGGCTGGTGGACAAGGGCAACACCGTCATCGTCATCGAGCACAACCTCGACGTCA
Organism: Aquipuribacter hungaricus; assembly: GCF_037860755.1. Classification (NCBI taxonomy): domain Bacteria; kingdom Bacillati; phylum Actinomycetota; class Actinomycetes; order Micrococcales; family Intrasporangiaceae; genus Aquipuribacter; species Aquipuribacter hungaricus. The sequence continues at coordinate 15,012 of NZ_JBBEOI010000076.1, forward strand.
TCAAGTCCTCGGACTGGGTCATCGACATGGGGCCCGAGGGCGGCTCCGGCGGCGGCCGGGTCATCGCCCAGGGGACGCCGGAGCAGGTGGCGGCGGTCGAGGGCAGCTTCACCGGGCAGTTCCTCGCCGGGCTCGTCACGCCGGCACCCGCCCGGCGGACGACGCGCCGCAAGGCGGGCTGAGGCCACGACGGGCTGAGGCGCACGACGGGTGCGGCGTCCGGGTCCCTGCCGGCGCCGTACCCCCGTCGTGGACAATCGCCGCGTGGACCCCGTCTCGCTCGACTGCCCCTCCCGCCGCGGCGTGCTCCGCACCCTCGCCGGGGTCGGGGTGACGACCATCGCCGCGGGCGTGCTCAGCGCGTGCGGCGGGTCGGACGCGCCCACCGGGGCCGAGGGCCCAGCGGCGACGGCCGGCGCGGGCGGCACGGCAAGTC
>NZ_JBBEOI010000077.1 GCF_037860755.1 Aquipuribacter hungaricus
GGCCTCCTGCACCTGCCAGCCGTCGCGGGGGAACAGCCCCCACACCAGGGTCCGCAGCGGGGCGACCTCGCCCGCCGCGGCGGAGCGGGCGGTGACGCCGGCCTCCCGGTCCGGGGCGCTGGCGTGCAGGTGCGCCGCCAGCCGGGACCGGTCGGCGGCCAGCGTGCCGAGCGGGACGCCGGCGAGCAGGTCGTCGGCCACCGACCCGGCGGCCAGCAGCAGCGACGCCGGTCCCCGGGTGAGCCACGTCGACCGCTCGCCGACGGCCAGCAGGAGCAGGTCGGCGGCCACGCGGGCGGCGGGAGGGGGCTGCTGGCGGTGACCGCCCGGGAGGCTCACGCCGCCGACGCTACGACGTGCGCGCGGCGGGCGGGGGCCGGACGGCGCGGGTCGGACGGCGCGGGTGCGCGGTGCCGGGGCTCAGGCGTCGGTGCGGCGCTCGTAGACGCCGACCACCTGGCCGCGGAAGCAGTCGGTGATCCCGGGGAACGCGGCGAGCACCTTGTCGTGGTCCCAGTCGTCGACGACGTGGACCTCGTGGTCGTTGTGCTCCAGCGCGCCCTGCGGGTAGTGGACGATCGGGATGCTCATGTACACCGCCCGGCGGGCCGCCTCGCCCGCGCGGCGCCACAGGTCCTGGGCCTCCTCGACGGTCATGTGCTCGGCCACGTCGCCCATGACGACGACGTCCGCCTCGGGCAGCTCGGTGGTGCGGGCGTCGCCGACGAGGACCTCGTCGTACAGCTCGCGCAGGCCGTAGCGCTCGACGTACGGCTCGAACACCTCCAGCGCCACCAGGCGCGCGGGCCGCTGCTCCGCGACGAGCCGGGCGTACGTGCCGGCGCCGGCCCCGACGTCCAGCAGCGACTCGGGCGCGAGGTCGCGCAGCTTCTGACGGGTCCAGTCCTTGCCCTCGGACGAGCTGATCGGCATGGGCGTGACGCTAGGGCCGCGCACGGCGTCCCGCAGCCGGGACCGGCCCTCGGACGCCGTGCGGGAGGTCGGCCCGGCGCCGTGCGGCGACCGCCGCTCAGCCGGGCAGCAGCGCGCGCACCGCGTCGAGGGTGTCGGCCTCGGCCGGGGTCTTGTCCGGGCGGTAGCGCAGCACCCGGGCGAAGCGCAGGGCAACCCCGCCGGGGTAGCGCACGCTCCGCTGGGCCCCGTCCAGCGCGATCTCGACGACGAGCTCCGGCCGCAGCAGCAGGCCCCACGGCTCCTCCGAGCGGGCAAGGCCGGGGAAGGTGCTGGTCTGCCAGGCGAGCAGCTCGTCGGTCATCCCCTTGAAGGTCTTGCCGACCATGACCGGCTCGCCGCCGTCGGGGTCCCGGGCGCCCAGGTGGATGTTGGACAGCGACCCGGTGCGCCGGCCGAAGCCGTGCTCGGCGCCGATGACGACGAGGTCGAGGGTGTGGACCGGCTTGACCTTCTGCCACGCCTTACCGCGCCGGCCCGCCGCGTAGGGCGCTGCCAGGTCCTTGACGACGACTCCCTCCTGGCCGGCCGACAGGGCGTCGTCGAGCACCTGCGCCGCCTGCTCCGGCGTCGGCCGGCGGGTGCCGAGCATCCGCAGCGGGGCGTGGCGGTCCTCGGCGAGCAGCCCCGCCAAGGCGTCGAGCCGGACGTCGAGCGGCTCGTCGAGCAGGTCGCGCCCGTCGAGGTGGAGCAGGTCGAAGAAGAACGGGCTGAGGACGACCGCCTCGTCGGCGCCGCGGCCGGCGGGGTCGCTGCCGAAGCGGCTCATGGTGTCCTGGAACGCCCGGGGGCGGCCGTCGTCGTCGAGGGCGAGGGTCTCCCCGTCCAGCACCGCCGTGGCACACGGCAGGGACCGGACCTGCTCGACGAGCTCGGGCACCCCGTCGGTGACCTCGCGCAGGGTGCGGGTCCACACCCGGACCTCGTCGCCGTCGCGGTGGACCTGGATCCGGGCGCCGTCGAGCTTGTGCTCGACGGTGACGTCGGGCCCGAGCGAGGCCAGCGCCTCGTCCAGGGACGACCCGGGGCTGGCGAGCATCGGCCGCAGCGGGCGGCCCACCTCCAGCCGGACCGCAGCGAGGGCGTCCTCGCCGCCGGCCAGCGCGGCGAGCGCGACGCGGGGCAGGCTGCCGGACAGCATGAACGCCCGGCGCAGCAGGGCGGCGGGGACCGTGGCGGCCGTCGCGACGGCGTCGAGCATGACGCCCTCCAGGGCGCCCTGGCGCAGCTCCCCGGTGAGCAGGCGGACGAGGAAGGCCTGCTCCTGCTCGGTGGCGGCGGCCAGCAGCCCGCCGAGCAGGGCGTCGCGCCGGGCCTCGGAGCCTCGGCCCGACGTCACCGCGAGCTCGGCCAGCGTGGCGTCCACCTCGCCGACGGTCAGGGCCGGCGTCCCCGCGGCGGCGGTGCTGCTCGCCGACAGCCGCTTCCAGCCGATGCCGACCCGTCCCTGCAGGGTGTCCCCGGCCAGCCAGGCCACGACCGGCTCGACCTCGGCGGGAGCGGTGGCCGCGAGCAGGTCGGCGATGGCGCGCGCCTTGGCGGTGCGGGCGCGGGTGGCGCCGACGGCGGCGGAGGTGGCGACGACGTCGGCGAGGAGCACGCGCGTCATGGTGGCAGCGGCCACCGACGGCGGCAGGTCGAGGCCGGCGGCCGCGTCAGGGGGCGACGAGCACGTCCTCGCCGTCCAGCCGGGCTCGGAAGCCGTCGTCGGTGACGGTGACCTCGCGCAGCACGAGGCCGGGGGGAAGCCCCTCGACGTCCTGCTCGATCGTCACGAGCTCGCGGGCGGCCGCGGCGAGGGTGCTGGACAGGAAGGACAGCCCCTCGACGTCGACCGAGCGCGGTTCGACGACGAGCCGGCCGCGCACCACCTCGACCGTCCCGGTGGCCTGCACCTCCAGCGCCCGGCCGAGGGCCCGGACGTCGCGGGTGACCGTCGCCTGGCCGTCCTCGGCGGCCGTGATGGTCGTGCCCGGGCCGATCTGCGCGGCGACGACCTCGAACGGCACGGTGGCCTCGACGTCCAGCGAGCCGGCCCGGATCCCGTCCGCGCCGGTGAGCACGTCGGTGCCCTCGGCCTGCACGTCGCGCAGGTCGGCGTCCGGGGTGAGGAGGCTGCCGGCGTCGAGGGCGACGTCGCCCAGCCAGGTCTGCCCCTCCGCGAGCGTGCCGGGGGCCTCCGCGGGCCGCGGTGAGGCGGGGGAGGGGGGTGCCGCCGAGGGCGCCGGGTCCGTGAGGGCCAGGACGGCGACGACGACGACGGCCACGAGCAGCCCCAGCACGGCGAGCGCGCCGAGCGCGGCGCCGGCCCACCGGTCGCGCGCCCGCTGCGAGGTCATGGCACGTGTCTACCCCAGGTGCGCGGGGCCGGGACGCGGGAGGGCGGTGCAGCAGCCCCCCGGCTGCCGTCCCCGCACCGCCCCCCGCGCCTCGTTCCCCGTGCCCCCCGGGAGCTCGCCCCCCGGCGACCCGTTCCCCCTGCCCTGCCCTGCCGGTCGCGCCCGGTCCGGCCCCCCGGCCGTCCCGGCGTCGGCCGGCACCGCCAGGGTGGCACCGGGCCCGCCCCCCGTCGTGTCCGCACTTCGGCTGACCCGGTCGCCGTCTCGCGGCCGGGCCGCCGGCGGGGTCTCAGCCGAAGTCGACGCCCTGCGCCAGCGGCAGCTCGTCGGAGTAGTTGACGGTGTTCGTCGCGCGGCGCATGTAGGCCCGCCAGGCGTCCGAGCCGGACTCGCGCCCGCCGCCGGTCGCCTTCTCCCCGCCGAACGCCCCGCCGATCTCGGCCCCGGAGGTGCCGATGTTGACGTTGACGATGCCGCAGTCGGACCCGGCCTCGGACAGGAACCGCTCGGCCTCGCGGACGTCGGAGGTGAAGATCGACGACGACAGCCCCTGCGGCACGGCGTTGTGGACCTCGACGGCCTCGTCCAGGTCGGTCCACGTCATGACGTAGAGGACCGGCGCGAAGGTCTCCTCGCGGACGACCTCGGTCTGGGACGGCATCCGGACCAGGGCGGGGCTCACGTAGGCCGCCCCCTCGGCGCCGTCGACGGTCACGGGCTCGCCCCCGGCGACGACCTCGCCGCCGTCCTCCACCGCGCGGGCCAGGGCGCGCTGCATCGCCTCGGCGCTCGAGGCGCGCACGAGGGGGCCTACGAGCGTCCCCTCGGCGCGGGGGTCGCCGACGGGCAGCCGGGCGTAGGCGGCGGCGAGCCTGCCGACGAGCTCGTCGGCGACGTCCGCGTGCACGAGCAGACGTCGCATCGAGGTGCAGCGCTGGCCGGCGGTGCCGACGGCGGAGAACACGATGCCGCGCACAGCGAGGTCGAGGTCCGCGGACGGGGCGACGACGGCGGCGTTGTTGCCGCCGAGCTCGAGCAGGGTCCGCCCGAAGCGGGCCGCGACGACCGGGCCGACCTCGGCGCCCATGCGCGTGGAGCCGGTCGCGGAGACCAGGGCGACGCGGGGGTCGGCGACCAGCGCGGCGCCGACGTCGCGGGCACCGAGGACGAGCCGGTGGACGTCGGCGGGGGCGCCGGTCTCGGCCAGCGCCCGGCCCAGCAGCGCGCTGCAGGCCAGCGCCGTCAGCGGGGTGAGCTCCGACGGCTTCCACACCACCGGGTCACCGCAGACCAGCGCGACCGCGGTGTTCCACGCCCACACCGCCACCGGGAAGTTGAAGGCGCTCACCACGCCGACGACCCCCAGCGGGTGCCAGGTCTCCATGAGCCGGTGCCCGGGGCGCTCCGAGGGCATCGTGCGCCCGCCCACCTGGCGGCTCAGCCCGACGGCGAGGTCGCAGATGTCCACCATCTCCTGCACCTCGCCGAGCGCCTCGGACGTGATCTTCCCGGCCTCGAGGGTGACGAGCGACGCCAGGTCGGCCTTGTGCTCGGACAGCAGCTCGCCGAACCGCTTGACCGTGGCACCGCGGACGGGCGCCGGCACCGAGCGCCACCGGACGAAGGCCGCGGCCGCGGCACCGACGGCCTCGTCGACGTCACCCGGCGAGGCGGCCGCGACCCGGAACAGCTCCTCCCCGGTGAGGGGCGTGCAGGCGGCGAGCGACGGGCCGTCCGGCAGGGCCGAGGGGACCGCCGCGCCGAGCCGGTCCAGGACGGCGAGCGCCTCGGTGCGCAGGTCCTCGGTGCGGGTGCTGGGGCGGGCGGGGGCCTCGGTGCTCGTCATGGCGCGACCCTAGGCCGACCGGGGGCCCGCCCTCCGGCCGCCCGGGTCTGCGGACGGGGCGGCTGCTATCTTGAACGTGTTCAAAACGAGGGAGGCCGGCACGTGGCGAAGTCCGAGGAGACCCGTCGGCTGGTGGCCGACACCGCGCTGCGGCTGTTCCGCGAGCGGGGCTACGAGGCGACGACGATGCGCCTCATCGCGAGCGAGGCCGGGGTGGCGACGGGCAACGCGTACTACTACTTCCCGTCCAAGGACGCCCTGGTGCAGGAGCTGTACCGCCGGGTCCAGGTCGAGCACCGCGAGGCCGTGGCCGACCGGCTGCCGCTCGGCGGCACGTTCGAGCAGCGGCTGCGCGGCGTGCTCCACGCCGGCCTGGGCGTGATGGCCCCGTTCCGCTCCTTCGGCGCGACGTTCGTCTCGACGGCGATCCGGCCCGGCGACGCGGCGAGCCCGTTCAGCGAGGCGTCGACGGAGTCCCGCGACCTCGCCGTCGGGCTCTTCGCCGACGTGGTGGCCGGCTCCGACCCGCCCGTGCGGACGCCCCTGCTCGAGGAGCTGCCGGTGCTGCTGTGGCTCCTGTGGCTCGGCACCACGCTGTTCTGGCTCTACGACGACAGCCCCGGCGCGGCCCGCACCCACCGGCTCGTGGACGGCGTCTGCCCCCTCGTCGCCCGCCTGGTCCGGCTGTCGCGCCTGCCCGTGCTCCGCGGCACCGTCGCCGACGTCCTCGCCCTGCTGCACGAGGCCCGCGCGTGAGCGGCCCGCCGACCGTGGTGCTGGCCGAGGTGGCGGTGCGCCTCGTGGTCGCGCTCGGCATGATCGTGCTGCTGCCCCTCGGGCTGCGGCTCGTCCGGGCACCGGGGCTGGCGCCGCTCACCCGGCTCTGGCCGGCGCCGGCGCTCGCGGGCGCGGTCTCGCTGTGGCTGCCCCGCGGGGTGACGGCGAGCCTGCTGGCCGCGCCCTACCTGCTGGCCACGCTGGCGCTCGTCGCGGTGGCGGCGGCGCGGCTGCTACGCGACCGCAGCCTGCGCGCAGGCGACGTCGCGGTGCTCACCGCGCTCGTCACGCCGTCCGTGGGCGCGCTCGCCCTGGTCGCGGAGCGCGCCGGCGTGGAGCTGCTGGGCTTCGACCTGCCCGTCCTCGCGCTCACCGTGCCGCACCTGCACTACGCGGGCGCCGTGGCCGCGCTCGTCGCCGCGCTCGTCCACCGGGCCGCCGACGGCTCGGGGCTGGCCCGGCTGGGGGCCTGGAGCGTCCCGGCGGGCACCGGGGTCGTGCTGCTCGGCTACTTCGTCGACGACTGGCTCGAGCTCGTCGGGGCGGTGGTGCTCAGCGTCGGGATGTGGTCGGTGGCGGCCCTGCTGCTCACCCGGGTGCTGCCGTCGGTCACCCGGGCCGACGGGGCCTGGGTCCGCCCGGCCCTGTGGGTGGCGGCCGTCGTGCTCCCGCTGACGATGCTGCTCGCGCTCAGCTGGGCGCTCGGCGAGGCGACGGGGCTGCCGCACCTGCCGGTGCGGTGGATGGTGCTCACCCACGGGGTGGGCAACGCGCTCGGGTTCGGCCTGTGCGCGACGGTGGCCTGGTACCGCCTGGCCCGGGAGGAGGAGCTGCTGTGAGCGACCTGACGTACGAGGGCGCGGGCTGGACCCGCGGGCTGCTGGACGGCGGGACGCCCCCCGCGGGCTGGCGGCGGCTGCACGCGTCGCTTCGGCTGCCCGGGGCGGACCTGCGGCGGGCGGGGGAGGCGCTGCTCACCTGGCAGGTGCACCGTGCGGCCGGCGTGCGGGTGCTCGCGGACCGGCCCCGCGCCGAGGTGGGGGGCGCGGTGACGACGCTGCTGGGGGTCGGGCCGCTCGCCCTGCCGGCACCGTGCCGGGTGGTGTGGGTCGAGGAGGGCGCCGACCTCGTGGGCTTCGGCTACGGCACGCTGCCCGGCCACCCGTTCGTCGGGGAGGAGGCGTTCGCCGTACGGCGCCAGCAGGACGGCTCGGTGCGCTTCGAGGTGCGCGCCTCCAGCCGCCCCGCCCGCTGGTGGTCCCGCCTGGCCGGCCCGGTCGCCCCGCCGGCGCAGCGGGCGTACGTGCACGGCCTGGCGCGTGCGCTCCGGCGGCTCTGAGCCCGGCTCAGGCGGGCGCGGGGGAGGCGGCGGCCTGCGCGGCGTACAGGTCGAACGGGTCGTGCACCTCGCGCCCCACGGCACCGGCCAGCCAGGCGGCGTCGAGACCGAGGCCCTCCTCCGAGCGGTCGGTGGTGGCGTCGGCGCTGAGGTTGGAGGCGAAGATGCCGGCCGCGGACTGCGGCAGGAAGTCCTCGTAGACCACGGGCACCCGCACCGTCCGGCCGTCGACCACCCGGTGCTCGGCGTAGGCCAGGCCGGCGTCGAACAGCCCCTCCTCGGTCGCCGGGAAGGACCGGCGCCACACCTGCTGCGCCGCCTCCTGCCGGGCAGCGGCGGTGGGCAGGCGCATCGCGGCGACCTCGGCGACGGCCGCGTCGTACACCGCCCGGCCCTCCCGGGTCAGCGCGGCCCCGCGGGCCTCGACCTCGCCGAAGCGGACCCGCAGGTCGCCGGTCGTGACGCTCCCGTCCGGCAGGCGGAAGGAGCGCGGCTCGGCCAGCGCGCGGAACGAGGTCTGGCGCAGCAGCACGTCCGGGCCCTCCCACGCGGGCGGGCCCTGGATGTCGTCGATCATCGTCGTGCCGCGCGCGGTCATCCGGGCGTACAGCGCGTCGATGTCCAGCACCCGCGGGGTCAGGTGGTTGACGTGGGTGCTGCGCACACCGCCGATGTCCGCGGCGACGGCGCTCACGGCCCCCAGCTCGTCGTACCAGGCGCGGTCGACGGGCTCCGGCGACAGCTCGAACGCCGCCGTGGCCAGGTCGAGGAAGCGTCCGGCGTCGTCGGGGGACAGGCCGCTCTCGGCCTCCGCCCGGGCGGCGAGGTCGAGCAGCGCGGGCGGGAACAGCTCGCGCCCGGCGAGGAAGGTCTCCAGCCGCGCCTGCAGGTCGGCGGTGAAGAACCGGCGGTCGCCGGGCGTGAGCACCGACGTGAAGACCCGGAACGGGTTGCGGGCGAGCTCGTCGGCGCGCACCGGCCGGAACGCGGTGGACACCACCGGCACGGGGCTCGCGGCCTCGCGCAGGTCGTAGAACCCGACCGGCTCCATGCCCATCGCGGCGAACACGGTGGCGACCTGGGCCAGCTCGGCCGGGGTGCCGAGCCTGATCGCGCCGTGGCGCTCGGCGGTCACCCGGGCGATGCTGCCGAGCCGCTCGGCCGCGGCGCCGTCGCGGGCGACGACCTCCTGGTTCACCTCGTGGGCGACCCGGAGCAGCGTCGTGTACGCCGGCACCTCGCGGCCGTACATGTCCGACAGCCGCCGGGCGAAGGCCGCCCGCAGCTGCCACGGCTCGGTGCGGTCCACGTGGTCTCCCGGGGTGCTCCGGAGGGGTGCTGGGTCCGGCCACTGTAGGCAGGGCGGCTCAGATGATGTTCGCCTCGGCGCGGACCGGGCGCGCGCCGTCGAACCGGTCGGCGTGCAGCGCGGAGACGTCGACCGGGGGCGGCACCCCGAGCACCAGGTCGCGGAGGACCTCGCCGACGGCCGGTGCCTGGAGGAACCCGTGGCCGGAGAACCCCGTGGCGTAGAGGAACCCCTCCACCCCGGCGGCCCGGCCGAGGAGGGCGTCGTGGTCCGGCGTCATCTCGTACAGCCCGGCCCAGCCGGAGCGGACGGGCAGGTCGGCCAGCCCGGGCGTGCACCGGCGCGCGGCCGCCCGCAGCGTCGGCAGCCACGCCTCGTCGTAGCTGCGGTCGGGACCGGGCCGGGTGGCAGGGTCGGCGATGCCGAGCAGCAGGCCCGCACCCGGGTCGACCGCGGTGTCCGCCGCGTCGTGGCAGTAGTACGTGGAGCCGAAGTCGATGGTGAACGGCAGCGGCGCCCGCGCGCCCCGGGCCGGTGGCGGCCCGGTCAGCGCGATCTGCCGGCGCAGCGGGACCACGGGCAGGTGCACACCGGCCATGGCGCCGACGGCCTGCGACCACGCGCCCGCGCAGCACACCACCGTGCCGGTGGCCACCGTGCCCGCGGTCGTGCGCACGCCGGTGACCCGGTCCCCGTCGCGGCGCACGCCGGTGACCTCGGTCCGGGTCCGCACCCGGGCGCCCAGGCGGCTGGCCGCGTCCAGGTACCCCCGGACCACCGCGGCCGGGTGGGCCCAGCCGTCCTGGTCGCACCAGGCGGCGCCGGCGTAGCGGGAGGTGTCGAGCCAGGGGTTGAGGGCCGCCGCCTCGTCGAGCCCGACCAGCCGGCTCGGCACTCCCAGCGCGTTCTGCACCGCGACGCTCGCGCGGAACAGCCCGACGTCGTCCTCGGTGGGCAGCAGGAACAGGTAGCCGACGCGCTGCAGGCCGATGTCGGCGCCCGGCCGGTCGCCGAAGGCCGCGTAGGCCTGCAGGCTGCGTGCCCCGAGGGTCACGTTGAGCGGGTCCGAGAACTGCGCCCGTACCCCGCCCACCGGCTTGCCCGACGAGCCCGAGGCCGGCTCGTCGCGCTCGAGGACGACGACGTCGGCCCCGGCCTCGGCGAGGTGGAAGGCCACCGAGGCACCGACCACGCCGGCCCCGACGACGACGACGTCGGCGCGACCGCCGTCATCGACCCGGCTCACCACGCGCCCCCGGTCCCGCCTGCCACCGCAGCCGCCTCCCTGTGCCGTCGTGCCGGTCCCGCCGTGGTGGCATCCTGCCGCCACCGGGGCGCCCGGGTCACCGTGACCCGCCCCCCGGCCTGGAGGTCCCGTGCGTCCGGTGCTGCTGCCGCCCAACCGTCTGGTCCACTTCTACGCCGGCGGGGAGGCCATCACCGCCCTGCGCGGCGTCCCGGCCCCGGACGGACGGAGCCCCGAGGAGTGGGTCGCCTCCACGACGACCCGTCACGGGGAGGCCTCGACCGGGCTCAGCCCGCTGCCCGGTGGCGGGCTGCTGCGCGACGCGGTGGCCGCGGACCCGGACGGCTGGACGGGCGGGGTGCTGCCGGGTGGTCCCGGTGACGTGGGTGTCCTCGTCAAGCTGCTCGACGCCGGCCAGCGGCTGCCGGTCCACGTGCACCCGGACCGGGTCTTCGCCTCCTCGCACCTCGGCTCCTGCTACGGCAAGACCGAGGCCTGGTACGTGCTCGACGCCGTGCCGGGCGCCCGGGTGCACCTGGGCTGGCGCGACGACGTCGACCCCGACGACCTGGCCCGCGCGGTGCTCGCCGAGGACAGCGGCTGGATGCTCGACCGGATGCACGCGGTCGACGTCGTGCCCGGGGACGTCGTGCTGGTCCCCGCGGGCACGGTGCACGCCATCGGTGCCGGCATCTTCGTCGTGGAGGTCCAGGAGCCGTCGGACTTCTCGCTGCTGCTGGAGCACGTCGGCTTCTCCGGCCCGGAGGAGGCGTTCCTCGGGCTCGACGTCGCGGGAGCGGTGGCCGCGACCGGCACGCGGGCGCTGCCGCCGGGAGACCTGGCCGGTCTGTGCCGGCACGTGCCGCCCGGCTCGACGGGGCCGCTGCCGCTGCGGGTCCTGCCCGAGCAGGCCGACCCCTTCTTCGCCGCGGACCTGCTGGGCCCGGGCGGGGCGTCCGTCGACGTCCCCGCCGGGTTCGGCATCCTCGTCGTCCTGGACGGCAGCGGCGTGGCCGTCTGCGCGGACGGCGGGGTGGCCGTGTCCCGCGGGGACGTGCTGGCGGTCCCGCACGGCGCCGGGGCCTGGCAGCTCACCGGGGAGGTCACGGCCGTGCTGTGCCGCCCGTCGGCGGCCGGCACGGCCTGAGGCGGGCCCGGGCCAGCACCTCCGCCGGCCGGGCGGCACGGCACCGTGCCGGACAGCACAGAGCCCGGTGACGCCGAGGTGGTCCTCGGCCTCACCGGGCTCCGCCGGGTGGTGCGGCCGACCGGGCGTGCCCGGTCGGCCGGGGGATCAGACCCGGCCGGTGCCGGGGTCGGTGCCGACGCCGGGCTCGACCGTGAACGGGCCGGGGACGGGCTCGTCGGTCAGCGGGTCCAGCGGGTCCTCGACGAGGACGGGCTCCACGACCGACGGGTTGACCGCGACGGGGGCGGCGGTGTCGACGGTGCCGAAGTCCTCCACGCGCTCGGGGGTCGCCTCGTCGTCGGAGGACTTCGCCTTCTTGGCGGCACCGGCCACGGCGGCCGCACCGGCCACGGCAGCGGCGACACCGGCGGCGACGGCCTTGCCGGAGACGCCGGCCTTGCCGTCGTCACCGCGGGTGACCGCGGCGTCCTCGACGCCGGGGGTGACGGGGGAGCCGGCGACCGACCCGCGCCAGCCACCCTCCTCGACGCCCTTCTTCTCGATGTACTTCTTGAAGCGGTCGAGGTCGCCCTCGGCCTGCTTGCCGACGATGCCCAGCGCGTCGCCGGCCTTCTCCACGACGCCCTCGGGCTCGTACTCCAGGTGCAGCGTGACCTGCGTGCGGTCCGCGCCGACCGGGACGAAGCTCACGGCACCGGCGTTGGTGGCGCCCTCGGTGGCGCGCCAGGCGACACGGGTGTCGGGCACCTGGTCGGTGATCTCGGCGTCCCACTCGCGCTTGACGCCGGCGATCTCGGCGACCCAGTGCAGGCGGGTGTCGCTCAGCTGGCGGACCTCGGTGATGCCGCCCATGAACTCGGGGAAGCTCTCGAACTGCGTCCACTGGTTGTACGCGGTCGTGACGGGCACGTCGACCTCGACGGTCTTGTCCACCTGGGTGCTCATGCTGGCTGGTTCCTCTCGCTCGGGTACGGGCGCCGCCGGGTGGTGCTGGCGTCGCACAGGTACTGACCACATCCGGGTACCCGTCGGGCCGTCCGTGAAACGGGGGGCTGCGTAGGCTCGTCGGGGTGACGACGACAGGGACGACCGGGACGGCGGCGCCGGACGCCGGGCCGCTCGTGCGCCGGATGCGCGGCTTCGGCACGACGATCTTCGCGGAGATGTCGGCGCTGGCGACGGCCACCGGCGCGGTCAACCTCGGGCAGGGCTTCCCCGACTTCGACGGTCCCGCGGTCATGCTCGAGGCCGCGCGGCAGGCGATCAGCGACGGGCTCAACCAGTACCCGCCCGGCCCCGGGACGCCGCAGCTGCGCGAGGCCGTGGCCGCGCACCAGCAGCGCTGGTACGGCATCGCCTACGACCCGGTCACCGAGGTCGTCGTCACCGCCGGCGCCACCGAGGCGGTCACCGCGGCCGTGCTCGCGCTCTGCGAGGCCGGCGACGAGGTCGTCGTGCTCGACCCGCTCTACGACTCCTACGCCGCCTCGGTCGCGCTGGCGGGCGCCGTCGTGCGGGCGGTGCCGCTGCGGCCCGACGAGGGCGGCCGGTTCGTCTGGGACGAGGCGGAGCTGCGCGCGGCGTTCGGGCCGCGCACCCGGATGCTCCTGCTCAACTCCCCGCACAACCCGACGGGCACCGTGCTCGGGCGCGAGGAGCTGGCGCTGCTGGCGGCGCTGTGCGTCGAGCACGACGTCTGGGCGGTGTGCGACGAGGTGTACGAGCACCTGGTGCTCGACGGGGAGCACCTGCCGCTGGCGACCTTCCCGGGGATGGCGGGGCGCACCCTGCAGGTCGGCTCGGCGGGCAAGACGTTCTCGTGCACCGGCTGGAAGGTCGGGTGGGTGTGCGGCCCGGCGCCGCTGGTCGCCGCCGTCCTGCGGGTCAAGCAGTACCTCACCTTCACCGGCGGCAGCCCGTTCCAGCCGGCCGTGGCGCTCGCCCTGGGCCTCGAGGACGCCTTCTTCGACGGGTTCGCCGCGGACATGCGGGGCAAGCGGGACCGGCTCTCGGCGGGTCTCGCCGTGGCCGGGTTCGGCGTCGGGACCTCGCAGGGCACGTACTTCCTCGTCGCGGACGTCACCCCCGTGGTCCCCGCGGTCCTGGGCGAGGGGGCGGAGGTCGACGGCCTGGCGTTCTGCCGGGCGCTGCCGGAGCGCTGCGGGGTGGTCGCCGTCCCCGTGCAGGTGTTCTACGCGACGCCGGGGGAGGGACGGCACCTCGTCCGGTTCACCTTCGGCAAGCGCGACGAGGTGCTCGACGAGGGCGTCCGGCGGCTCGCGGCCCTGCGGGGCTGAGCGGGCCTCAGACGCCGGGCAGGGGGCGGGCGTGCTGCAGGACCGGCAGCCGCTCGCGGGCGGCGGCGACCTCCTCGGTGGTCACGTCGACGACGAGGACGCCGGGGGCCGCCCCGAGCCGGTCGCGGACCTCGCCCAACGGCGACACCGCGAGGGAGCGCCCGATACCGCCGGCGGCGCCCGGCACCGGCTCCAGCCCGGCGGTCGTCGGCTCGGCCTGGTCGCAGGCGAGCAGCCACGAGGTGCTGTCCAGGGCGCGCGCCCGCACCACGAGCTCCCACTGCTCGGCCTTGCCCGGCCCGTCGCCCCACGACGCGGGCACGACGACGACCTCGGCGCCCGAGCGGGCCAGCGCGGTGAACAGCGCCGGGAAGCGCAGGTCGTAGCAGGTCGCCAGCCCGACCCGCACGCCCGCGACGTCGACGGTCACCAGCCGGGACCCCGGCGCCACGGTCTCCGACTCCCGCACCCCGAACGCGTCGAACAGGTGCACCTTGTCGTAACGGTCCTCCACGCCGGGCCCCGTGACGAGCAGAGTGTTGTGCACCCGGCCGTCCGTGGCGGGGACGAACATCCCGGCGACCACCACCACGCCGGCCGCGTGCGCCAGCCGCCGGACCTCCTGCGCCCACGGCCCGTCGAGCGGCTGGGCGACCGCGGCCAGCGGGGTACCGAACCGGGCCATGGCCGCCTCGGGCAGCACGGCGAGCTGCGCCCCGGCACCGGCGGCGGCCGCGACGGGGTCGGCGACGAGGGCGAGCGAGCCGGCGGGGTCCGACGGCGAGGCCACCTGGCACAGCGCGGCCCGCAGCGTCGTCACCGGCCCATGGTGCCAGCCGGGCCCGCTCAGGCGCCGACGACGACGCCCGGCAGCAGCTCCTGCGGGCTGCGCCAGCCGGTCGCGAAGGCGGGGTCGGCGTCGATCGCGCGCACCACGCCCGCCAGGGCCGCGCCGGCGACCGGCCGGGAGACCAGGTAGCCCTGGACGGTGCGGCAGCCCAGCCCGCGCAGGGTCGCCATGGCGCGCGCGGACTCCACGCCCTCGGCCACGACCGACAGCCCCAGGCCCTCGGCGAGCGACAGCACGGCGCTGACCAGGGCCGTGCTGCCGGTCGCGCCGGGGTCCTCCAGCGCCATGACGAAGGACCGGTCGATCTTGAGCTCGCCGACCGGGAGCCGCTGGAGGTAGGCGAGGCTGGAGTACCCGGTGCCGAAGTCGTCGAGCGACAGGCCCACCCCGAGCGCGGCGAGGGCGTGGAGCACCGGCAGGGTCCGTTCGGGGTCGCCCATGAGCGAGGTCTCGGTGATCTCCAGGACGAGCCGGTCCGCCCGCACCCCGGCGGCCTGCAGGGCGGCGGCGACCCGGACCGGGAGACGGTCGTCGTCCAGGCTGCGGGCGGACAGGTTGACCGAGACCACGAGGTCCAGGCCGTCGTCCTCCCAGGCGCGCGCCCGGCGCAGGGACTCCGCGAGCACGAGCTCGGTGAGCCGGTCGACGAGGCCGGCGGACTCCGCGAGCGGCACGAACACCGACGGGGCCACGGCGCCCAGGACGGGGTGGTCCCAGCGCACGAGCGCCTCCACGCCGCTCACCCGCCCGGCGACCAGGTCGAGCTTGGGCTGGAAGTGCACCGTCAGGGTGCCCTCGCCGAGGGCGCGGTGCAGGTCGCCGAGCAGGGCGAGCCGCTCGGTGCGCCCGCTGTCCAGGGAGCGCTCGTACACCGCGACCTGGCGGCCGTCGCCGCGCGCGGCGGCCAGGGCGGCGTCGGCGCGGCGGAGCAGCTCGGCGGCGTCGACCCCCTCGCCGCCGGTCGTGGTGGCGATGCCGACAC
>NZ_JBBEOI010000078.1 GCF_037860755.1 Aquipuribacter hungaricus
GGCGGTCGGTGCGGCGGCCGAGGCGGCGGCCGACGGGGCCGACGTCCGCCGGGTCGCCGCCCTGGCCGCAGGGGTCACCGGTCGCTCGCGCACCTGGTTCTCGCCCGCGACCTCGGCCCACCTCACCCGCGGCGGGCGTGCCGCCGGCGACGGCGGGCGGCCCGGTCTCAGCGCCCGGCCGGTCCTGCTCGTCCACGACGGGCGCCTGGTCCCCCTCGAGCGCCTGCGGACGACGGGGCGGGTGCTCGACCGGCTCGTCGCGCTCGCCGCCGACCGGCTGCGCGAGCTGGCCGCCGAGGACGGCGCGACGGCGGGCGGGCACGTCGAGGTCGTCGTCCAGCACGCCGGCGCGACGGGTGCCGCCGAGGACCTTCAGCGGCGCCTGCGCGACGGGGCGGTCGGAGTCGTGCCGGTGCGGGTGCGTCCGCTGAGCCCGGTGCTCGCCGCGCACGTCGGGCCCGGGGCCGTCGGGCTCGCCGTGCTGGTGACGCCCGGCCGCTGACCCCTCCGGCAGGCTCCCCTTGCACCTGGCCCGGCCCTGCGTGCACAGGGCGGCGGGGCCCGGGTGGTCCACAGGGGCCGCCGTCGTGGGCTGGGGCAGGTCGCCCGCGTCCCTAGCGTCGCGGCGTGGGCAGGGGAGCGAGGAGCGGGCCGGACAGGCTGGGGCGGCTGCTGGGGACGTCGTGGCCGGAGCCGGGTCTCCCGTCGGGGGCTCCTCCGCCCTGGCCCCCGGACGGCACGGGGGGCCCTGCCGACGGGGAGGCGGGGTGGTCGGAAGGGGGCGTCGACCCCCCACCTCCCTCCCGGGGGCCTCGCCGACGGGCCGACGTGCCCGCGGGCCGGTGGGCCGGGTGGCGCCTGGGCGGGGTGCCGGGTGGTGCCGCCGTCGTGCTCGCTGCCGTGGCGGTGGCCACGGGGGTCCTGCTGCTGGGGGGCGGCGCCGGCGACGAGGTGCTCGTGGGACCGGCGTCCGTGACGGCACCGGCCGTTGCCGGGCAGGCGGACGACGGTGAGGGCGGTGCGGCAGGGGCCGACGCCGTCGAGGCGGTCCCCGTGGCCGGGTCGGTGTCGTCCGGCGGTGGCGGTGGGCCGGTCGCGGGGCCCAGTGGCGAGCCGGGCCTGGTGTACGACGCCGGTGGGGCTAACGCCGGGGGCACGGCGGGCGGAGCTCCTGCCGCAGGTGCATCCGTCGCCCAGGCCGGCCCGCTCGTCGTGCATGTCGACGGCGCCGTCGAGCAGCCCGGGGTCGTGACCGTGCCCGCCGGGTCCCGGGTGGCCGATGCCGTCGCGGCCGCGGGCGGGGTCACGGCCGAGGCGGACACGCGCCTGGTCAACCTGGCCCGCCCGCTGGCCGACGGCGAGCTCGTCGTGGTCCCGCTGCCGGGTGAAGCGGCGCAGCCTGGGACAGGTGGTGCTCCCGGCCCGGGCACGGGCTCCGGTGCCGCGGGCTCCGGTGGTGGGGACTCGGGTGGTGCGGGCCCGGGTGGCGCGGGCGGGCCAGCTGCGGGCGGCCTGCTGGACGTCAACACCGCAGACGCCGCAGCGCTCGACGCCCTGCCCGGCATCGGGCCGGTCCTCGCGGCACGGATCGTCGAGCACCGGGACGCCGTCGGGCCGTTCGCGTCCGTCGACGACCTGGGCTCCGTCAGCGGGATCGGCCCGGCCGTGCTGGCTGACATCGCCGACCTGGTGACCGTGTGAGGGGTCGCACGGCCGTCGGCCCCGGCCCCGCTCCCGTCCCCAGTTCCGCTCCCGGTGGGACGCCGCCCGCTGCCCACCCCGCTCTCCCGGTCGCAGGCGGACCTGCTGCCGCGACCGCGCGCGGTCACGACGTGCGGCTCCTCCCCGGTGCGGTCCTGACCTGTGCGGCGGCATGGTGGGCCACCGGCTCGAGCGGGACGTCTGCCGTGACGGCCGCGACCGGGGTGCTGGCGGTCCTGGCGGGGACGTCTCTCGTCCTGCTCCTGCTGCTGGCCCGCGGTCGGCGTCGCCCTGACCCCGCGACCGCGGTCCTCTCCACCACCGTGCTCGCAGCGGCCTGCACGGGCCTCGTTCTCGCCGCGGCCGCCGCGGAGCTCACCCGGTGGTCGGTCCCCGCCCTCGCCGACGCCGCCGACCGAGGGGTGCCCGTCGCCCTGGAGCTGGTGGTGACCGGCGACCCGACGGCAGGGGCCGGGGAGGCCGCGTGGCAGCGCGAGCAGGTCCGGGTGCGGGCCGACGTCGTCGCCGTGGGCCGGGCGCCCCGCCCCGTCGAGGTGCCAGTCCTGCTGAAGGCCGACGACCGGTGGCTCGACGCCCGGTGGGGGGAGCGGCGCCAGGTCGTCGCCCGGCTCCGACCGGCGCCTCCGGGTGAGCCCTACGCCTACCTCGCCTCTGTGGCCGGCCCGGCGACGGTGGTGTCGGAGCCGCGGTGGCACTGGCGGGCCGCCGAGCGGCTGCGCGCGGGTCTGGTCGGGGCGGCGACGGGCGGGACAGGCGGGACAGCGGGAACCGGCGGCACCGGCGGAACCGGCGGAACCGGCGGAACCGGCGGCACCGGCGGCACCGGCGGCACCGGCGGCACCGGCGGAGCTGGCGTTGGCGCAGGTGCAGGCGGGCAGGGCAGCGGTCCCGGCTCCGCGGGCGGTGTGACCGACGGGGCGGCCCTGCTGCCCGGGCTGGTCGTGGGCGACACCCGCCTGCAGGACGACGACCTCGTCGACGACCTCCGGGTCGCGGGCCTCAGCCACCTGTCGGCCGTCTCCGGGGCCAACGTCACGCTCGTCTGCGGCGGCTTGCTGCTGCTCGTGGTCCTGCTGCGCGGAGGCCGGCGCACCGGGGTCGTCCTGGCAGGGGCGGCGCTGGTCGCCCTCGTGGTCGTGGCCCGCCCCGAGCCCAGTGTCCTGCGGGCGGCCGTCATGGGGTCCGTCGGGCTGCTGGGCGTGCTCGTCGGACGGCGAGGGGGCGGGGTGCCCGCGCTGTGCGCGGCGGTCGTGGTGGTGCTCCTCGTCGACCCGTGGCTCGCCCGTGCGGCGGGGTTCCAGCTGAGCGTGCTCGCCACGGGGGCGCTCGTGCTGTGGACCACGCCGTGGTCGCGGGCGCTGGGACGGGTCCTCCCGCGGACCGCGGCGCTCGCGCTCGCCGTGCCGGCGGCCGCGCAGGTGGCGGTGACGCCGGTGCTGGTGGGCCTGGAGCCGGTGGTGAGCCTGTACGCGCTGCCGGCCAACGTCCTCGTGGCTCCCACCGTCGCCCCCGCGACGGTCCTCGGCCTGCTCGCCGCCCTGCTGTCACTGGTCGACGGACGGGTGGCCGCCGTCGTGGCCACCCCGGCTAGGTGGTGCGCCTCGTGGATCGCGGGCGTCGGCCGGACGGCGGCGGACCTGCCCGCCGCCAGCGTCCCGGTGCCGGAGGGGCCGGTCGGCGCCGTCGTGGCCGGCTCCGCGACGGTCGGCGTCCTGCTCCTCGCGGCGCTGCTGCTCCGCGTGCTGCCCGACCGACGGGCCGACGGAGAGGCCTGGGCGCCGTGGCCGCGCGTGCGGTGGTCGGGCAGCGCCGGCGCTGCAGCGGGTGCTGCCGCCGGTGCACGTGGGTCCGGTCGTGGCTCGCTCGACCGGGGCGGTGCCCCGGACGGAGGCGGCCCTCGTGGCACGGACACCCCGCCCGTGGGGGCGCGACCACGAGTCCCCACGACCGCCCGGCCGGGACCCGCTGTCGTGCTGCTGCTGCTGGTGGTCGTCCTCGTCGGTGCGGTCGCCCTGCGGCACACGGCGCTGCGCGGCGACCGGTGGCCCGGGGAGGGGTGGGCCGTCGTGGTGTGCGACGTCGGGCAGGGCGAGAGCGTCCTCGTGCGGGCGGGGCCGACGAGCGCCGTCGTCGTCGACACCGGCCCCGAGCCGGCCCCGGTCGAGGGCTGCCTGCGCCGGGCGGGCGTCACCAGCGTGCCGCTGCTCGTCCTCACGCACCTGCACGCCGACCATGTCGGGGGCCTCGGCGGCGTCGGTGCCGCGGCGTCGGTCGGGCAGGTCTGGACGGCCCCGGGCGGGATGCCGCCGGCTGTCGAGGCCGACCTGGTGGGCTGGGCACGGCAGCGGGGGGCCGGCGTCGAGCGCCCGGTGGCGGGCGCGGCGGCACAGGTGGGGGCGGCCCGGGTGGACGTCCTGGCCCCGCAGACCCCGGCGGGCGTCGAGGGGGACGACCAGGACGTCAACGACGCCGGGCTCGTGGTCCGGGTCGTCGTCGGGCCGCTCTCGCTGCTCGCGGTGGGGGACATCGGCTCCGACGCCCAGGCCGCGCTGCTGCGCCGGGTGGGACCGGGCGCGCTGGCGGCGGACGTGACGACCGTGGCGCACCACGGCTCCGCCGACCAGCTGCCCGGCTTCTACGACGCGGTCGGCGCCCAGGTCGCGGTGGCCAGCGCCGGCGGCGACAACACCTACGGCCACCCCACCCGGCGGGCGCTCGACGTCGTGGCAGGGACCGGGGCCGTCGTGCTGTCGACGCCCGAGCACGGTGGCGTCGCCCTCCGGGTGGTCGCGTCCGCTGCCGTGGACGAGGACGTCACGCTGGGGGTGCGGACCACCCGCCGCGGCGGCCGTCGACCCCAGCGGGCGCGGGGCGGGTCGTGTCCGCCGTCCGTGCCAGCATGACGCGGTGGTCACCAAGCGCAGCACGTCCCGGGGGCGCGCGCCCGCACCCGCCGGGCCGACGCCCTTCGAGGTCGCCCCCGCACCGGTGGTCCTGCTCGTCGGCACCGAGCAGGCCCTGGCCGACATCGCCATGCGCCGCCTGCTCACCCAGGTGCGGGAAGCCCAGCCCGACGTCGAGCGGCACGAGCTCGGGCCCCAGCGCCACACCGTCGGGGACGTCAGCGCCGCCGTGGCGCCGTCGCTGTTCGGCGGGGGGCGCCTCGTCGTCCTCGACGGTCTCGAGGCCGCGTCCGGGTCGTACTCCGACGAGGTCACCGCCGTGGCGGCCGAGCTCGCCGCGCAGCCGGACGAGGAGCTCGTCGTCATCGGCCGCCACGCGGGCGGCAACGGCGGCAGGGCGGTGCTCGCCGCGCTCGAGGCCGTGCCGGGCGCCGTCCGGGTCACCTGCGCCCCCGTCACCGGCGAGCGGGAGCGCGCCGAGCTGGTCACCGCCCGGCTGCGGGCGTCCGGTCGGCGTGCCGACCCCGACGCCGTGCAGGTGCTCGTCGAGGCCCTCGGCGGCGACCTGGCCGAGATGCTCGCCGTCAGCGGCCAGCTCGCGGACACGGTCGTCACCGGCGCCATCGGGGTCGACGACGTCCGGGCGCTGGTCGGCGGTCGCCGCGAGGCGCGCGGCTTCGACATCGCGGACGCTGCGATCGCCGGGGACGCGGGCGAGGCGCTGTCGCTGCTGCGGCACGCCCTGTCCCAGCGCGTCGAGCCGGTCCTCGTCGTGGGGGCGCTCGGCATGAAGCTGCGCGGGATGGCCAAGGTCGCCGGGGCGGGTCGGGGGCCGTCCGCGGCGCTGGCCAAGGAGCTGTCGATGGCGCCGTGGCAGATCGACCGGGCGCGACGGGACCTGCAGGGCTGGGACCCGCGCGGGCTCGGCCGCGCGGTCGTCGCGGTCGCCGACGCGGACGCGGCCGTCAAGGGCGAGGTGCCGGGGGTGGCCGCCGCCTACGCCCTGGAGCGGGCGGTCGTCGCCGTCACCGACGCCCGCACCGGCAGGGGCTGACGCACCTCACGGGTGCCCCTCGGCAGCGACACGACAAGGACCCCCGAGCAGCGCTCGAGGGTCCTGGTGCCGTGCAGCCCGACCGTGCCCGCAGCAGCTGCGGGCGGGGGCCTCAGAGCGAGGCGGCCGCGGTGGCGAGGGAGGACTTGCGGTTCGCGGCCTGGTTCTTGTGGATGACGCCCTTGGAGGCGGCCTTGTCCAGCCCGCGGGTCGCCTTGCGCAGCGCCTCGGTGGTCGCGTCCTTGTCGCCGGAGGCGGCGGCCTCGCGGAACTGGCGCACGAGGGTGCGCAGCTCGGACTTGGCCGCCTTGTTGCGCAGGCGCGCCTTCTCGTTGGTCCGGTTGCGCTTGATCTGGGACTTGATGTTCGCCACGCGTAGATTCTCCGTGCTCGTCTGCGGCGCGTCGCTGCGTGCGACGCGGGGTGCTGGTCAAAGGCTGCGGGACAGCTGCGCCGAACCTGCGGGACGGCCAACCCCCGACGATACGTCACCGGGCCCTCCCTGCGGAAATGCGACGCGGTCCCCGGGACGGCGCCCTCTCGCCCGGGCGTGCCCGGGTGCGGCGCCACTAGGGTCCCTGCCATGCAGGAGGCCCCCGCGCAGGCGACCGGCGGAGTCTTCGACGGCTACCCGGACAAGCCGACGGCCGGTGCGGCGTGGGACGAGATGGTGCAGCCGGACGGCGGCGTGCGGGTGCCCGCCCGCGCCGTCCACCGGGCGATGGCGGCGATGTCGCCGGACGACCTGCGCTCCCGCTCGGACTCCCTGGCGGCGACCTTCCTCGACCGCGGCGTCACCTTCGACCTCGCGGGGGAGGAGCGGCCGTTCCCCATCGACGTCGTCCCCCGGGTCATCGCGGCGGCGGAGTGGGCCGAGGTCGAGCGCGGCGTGCGCCAGCGGGTGCGGGTGCTCGAGCGCTTCCTCGCCGACGTCTACGGCCCGATGCACGCCGTCGCCGACCGCGTCATCCCCCGCCACGTCGTCACGTCCAGCAGCCACTTCCACCGCGAGGCCGCGGGCGTCGAGCCGGCCAACGGGGTGCGCGTCCACGTCTCCGGCATCGACCTGGTCCGCGACGAGCAGGGGCGCTTCCGGGTGCTGGAGGACAACGTCCGGGTGCCCAGCGGGGTCTCCTACGTGCTGGAGAACCGCCGCGCCATGACGCAGGCGTTCCCGGACCTGTTCGCCTCCATGCGGGTGCGGCCGGTGTCGGACTACCCGGAGCGGCTGCTCGCCGCCCTGCAGACCGCGGCGCCCGCCGGCGTCGACGACCCGACCGTCGTCGTCCTCACCCCGGGCGTCTACAACAGCGCCTACTTCGAGCACGCGCTGCTGGCCCGCTCGATGGGCGTGGAGCTCGTCGAGGGCCGCGACCTGGTCTGCTCGGGCAACCGGGTGCGGATGCTCACGACCGAGGGCGAGCGGCGCGTGGACGTCGTCTACCGCCGCGTCGACGACGAGTACCTCGACCCCATGCAGTTCCGCAGCGACTCCATGCTCGGCTGCGCGGGCCTGCTCAACGCCGCCCGCGCGGGCAGCGTGACCATCGCCAACGCGGTCGGCAACGGCGTCGCCGACGACAAGCTCGTCTACACGTACCTGCCCGACCTCACCCGCTACTACCTGGGCGAGGAGCCCGTGCTCGCCAACGTCGACACCTGGCGCTGCGAGGAGCCCGACCACCTGCAGGAGGTCCTCGACCGCCTCGACGAGCTCGTCGTCAAGCCGGTCGACGGCTCCGGCGGCAAGGGCATCGTCATCGGCCCTCAGGCCTCCCGGCCCCAGCTGGACGCGCTGCGGGAGCGGCTCAGGGCCGACCCGCGGGGCTGGATCGCGCAGCCGGTGGTCGCGCTGTCGACGGTCCCGACCCTGGTCGGCGAGGAGCTCGCGCCGCGCCACGTCGACCTGCGCCCGTTCGCCGTCCACGACGGCGAGGACGTGTGGGTGCTGCCGGGCGGGCTCACCCGGGTCGCGCTCGGCGAGGCGACGCTCGTCGTCAACTCCAGCCAGGGCGGCGGCTCCAAGGACACGTGGGTGGTCTCCGACCGCGCCGGGCGCGAGAGCACCGAGGTCGCGTCGGGCCGGGCGAGCACCGAGGTCCAGCTGGTGCCGTCGTCCCCGCCGGACGCCGGTCCCGCGGGCTCCGGGCGCAAGGCCCAGCAGGAGCAGCAGCAGCAGCACCACGAGCACGAGCAGCACCACGCGCAGCACCACGGGCAGCAGCACGAGCAGCACGGCCCGGCCGGCGGGGGGAGGCCCTGATGCTCAGCCGCATCGCGGAGTCGCTGTTCTGGATCGGCCGCTACGTCGAGCGCGCCGACGACACCGCCCGCATCGTCGACGCCCAGGTCCAGCGCATGCTCGAGGACCCGTGGCTCGACGAGGCCGACGCGTGCTCGTCGCTGCTGGCTGTCATGGGCGCCTCCTCCGGCGTCCCCGAGGGCCCGGTCACCCGCCGGACCCTGCTCGACGTCCTCGCCTACGACCCGGTGAGCCCGACGTCGATCGCCGGTTCGCTGGCGGCGGCGCGCGAGAACGCCCGCCGCGCCCGCGAGGTCGTCTCCAGCGAGATGTGGGAGGCGCTCAACACCACGTACTACGCCATCCCCACCCGCGTCCGGGCCGCCTCGGCGCACCGGTTCGCCAGCTGGGTCCGGGAGCGCGCCGCCGTCGTCACGGGGATCGCGGACTCCACCATGTCCCGCGACGCCGGGTACCAGTTCCTCGTCCTGGGCCGCAGCCTCGAGCGCACCGACATGACCGCGCGGCTCCTGGCGACCACGGTGCTGGAGGCGGGGCCGTCGTGGCAGACGGTGCTGCACAGCTGCGGGGCGTACGAGGCGTTCCTGCGCACCTACCGGGGCGGGCGCTCCGGCGGCCGCTCCGACGCCCAGGCCGCGGAGTTCCTCCTGCTGGACCGGCTGTTCCCCCGCTCGGTCGTCAACGCCCTCCACACCGCCGAGCGCTGCCTGGAGCAGCTGGAGCCTGACGCCGGGCGGGTCGGGTACGCCGACGACGCCCGCCGCCGCCTGGCCTGGACCCGCAGCCAGATGGAGTTCCGCAGCCCCGCGGAGCTCATGGACGCCCTCGTGGCGGAGATGGAGCAGGTGCAGCAGACCGCCTCCAAGGTCTCCGACGCCGTCAGCCGCCGGTACTTCCCCAAGGGCACCGGCACCGAGTGGGTGCCGGAGGCGATATGAGCCAGCAGCAGAGCCAGTCCCAGGGCCAGGGCGGGGCGCAGGGACAGCAGCAGCGCACCAGCGGTCCCGGGGCGGTGGCGCCGGAGCAGCGGCGGGGCCGCGGGCCGGTGAGCCGGCTGCGGGTCGTCCACACCACGGCCATCGACTACGACCGGCCGGTCCGCACCTCCTACAACGAGGTGCGGATGACCCCGGTCACCGTGCCGGGCCAGACGGCGCTGGAGGCACGGATCGAGGTGACCCCCCGGGCCGCGACGTTCCGCTACCGCGACTACTGGGGCACGCAGGTGCTCGCCTTCGACACCCAGCTCGCGCACACCCGGCTGGAGGTCGTCTCCACCAGCCTCGTGGAGGTCGAGCAGCCCGCCGCCGAGCCGTCCGTCCGGCTCGGCTGGCAGGAGCTGGCCGCCGCCGACGTCCGCGACGCCCACGTCGAGTGGCTCGCGCCCCGCCCGGTCACCCGGCTCGGCGCCGAGCTCGTCGAGGCCAGCCGCGAGGTGGCCGCCGGGTTCGACCCGCACGAGGCCGCGCTCGCCGTGAGCTCCTGGGTCGGCGGGCACATGCAGTACGTCCCGGGCGTCACCGGCGTGCACACCTCGGCGGAGGAGGCGTGGGTGGAGGGTCGCGGGGTCTGCCAGGACTTCGTCCACATCGCCCTCGGCGCGCTGCGCGGGCTCGGCGTGCCCGCGCGCTACGTCTCCGGCTACCTCCACCCGCAGGCCGGCGCCGAGGTCGGCCGCACGGTCACCGGGCAGAGCCACGCCTGGCTGGAGTGGTGGGTGGGGGAGTGGTTCGGCTTCGACCCCACCAACGACCGGGGCGCGGGCCTGGACCACGTGGTCGTCGCCACCGGGCGCGACTACGGCGACGTCCCGCCCTTCCGCGGCGTCATCTCCGGCGGCGCGGGCTCCCGGATGGACGTGCGCGTGGAGCTCACCCGGCAGCGCTGAGGCGCGGCACCCGCCGGGCGGCGGGCGTGGGAAACTCGGACCCGTGCCCATCCCCGCCGTCCCGCTGCCCGTCTCCGCGACGCCCCCGTCGCAGCTGCGGAACTTCTGCATCATCGCGCACATCGACCACGGCAAGTCGACGCTCGCGGACCGGATGCTGCAGCTGACCGGTGTCGTGGAGGCACGCCAGGCCCGGGCGCAGTACCTGGACCGGATGGACATCGAGCGCGAGCGCGGCATCACCATCAAGAGCCAGGCCGTGCGCATGCCGTGGCAGGTCGCCGACGAGGTGGTCGCCCTCAACATGATCGACACCCCTGGCCACGTCGACTTCTCCTACGAGGTGTCGCGCTCGCTGGCCGCGTGCGAGGGCGCCGTGCTGCTGGTGGACGCCGCCCAGGGCATCGAGGCGCAGACCCTGGCCAACCTCTACATGGCCATGGGCAACGACCTGGAGATCATCCCTGTCCTCAACAAGATCGACCTGCCCGCCGCCCAGCCCGAGAAGTACGCCGAGGAGCTCGCGGGCCTGGTCGGCTGCGAGCCCGAGGACGTGCTGCGGACCTCGGGCAAGACCGGCGCCGGCGTGCTGGAGCTGCTCGACCGGATCGTCGAGCGCGTCCCGGCCCCGGTCGGGGACCCCGACGGCCCCGCCCGCGCGATGATCTTCGACTCGGTCTACGACACCTACCGCGGCGTCATCACCTACGTCCGCGTGGTCGACGGCCGGCTGAGCCCGCGCGAGAAGATCCAGATGATGTCGACCCGGGCGGTCCACGACCTGCTCGAGATCGGCGTGGTCTCGCCGGAGCCGATGCCGAGCGAGGGCCTGGGCGTGGGCGAGGTCGGCTACCTCATCACCGGGGTCAAGGACGTCCGGCAGTCCAAGGTCGGCGACACCGTCACCAGTGCGGTCCGCGGCGCGACCGACGCCCTGGGCGGGTACACCGACCCCAAGCCCATGGTCTTCTCGGGCCTGTTCCCCATCGACGGCGGGGACTACCCAGACCTGCGGGACGCCCTGGACCGGCTCAAGCTCAACGACGCCGCCCTGGTCTACGAGCCCGAGACGTCGGCCGCGCTGGGCTTCGGCTTCCGGATCGGCTTCCTCGGCCTGCTCCACCTGGAGATCGTCGCCGAGCGCCTGAGCCGCGAGTTCAACCTCGACCTCATCTCCACCGCGCCGAGCGTCGTCTACCGGGTCGTCATGGAGGACGGCAAGGAGATCGTCGTCATGAACCCGTCGGAGTTCCCGCACGGCAAGGTCAAGGAGATCGTCGAGCCGGTCATCAAGGCGACGATCATCACCCCGGCCGAGTACATCGGGACGATCATGGAGCTCGCGCAGACCCGCCGCGGCACCCTGCAGGGCATGGACTACCTGTCCGAGGAGCGCGTGGAGATCCGCTACACGCTGCCGCTGGCCGAGATCGTCTTCGACTTCTTCGACGCCCTGAAGTCCCGCACCCGCGGCTACGCCTCGCTGGACTACGACCTGGCGGGCGAGCAGGCCGCCGACCTGGTCAAGGTCGACGTGCTCCTGCAGGGCGAGGTCGTCGACGCCTTCTCCGCGATCGTCCACCGCGACAAGGCGTACGCCTACGGCGTGAAGATGACCGAGCGGCTCAAGGAGCTCATCCCGCGCCAGCAGTTCGAGGTGCCGATCCAGGCGGCCATCGGCAGCCGGATCATCGCCCGGGAGTCCATCCGCGCCATCCGCAAGGACGTCCTCGCCAAGTGCTACGGCGGCGACATCTCCCGCAAGCGCAAGCTGCTGGAGAAGCAGAAGGAGGGCAAGAAGCGGATGAAGATGGTCGGCCGCGTCGAGGTCCCGCAGGAGGCGTTCATCGCCGCGCTGTCCTCCGAGGTGGGGGACAAGGCCAAGGCGGACGCGAAGAAGTGAGCGGCGGCACGGGGGTCCCGACCCCGCGGTCCGGTCCCGGCGTCGTCGAGGCCGTCTGCGTCACCCACGCCGTCAAGCCCGACCCCGGGATCATCGGCCGGACCGGCGTGGACAAGCGGCCGGTCGCCTCGGTCGAGCTCCTGCCGGGGGGCGTGGCCGGGGACGTCGTCGCCGACCACCTCCACCACGGCGGGCCGGACAAGGCCGTGTACGCCTACGCCAGCGAGGACGCCGAGTGGTGGGGCGAGCAGCTCGGCCACGAGGTGCCCCAGGGCTGGTTCGGCGAGAACCTGCGCCTGCGCGGGGTCCAGGCCAGCGACGCCGTGCTCGGCGAGCGGTGGCGGGTCGGCGAGGACGCCGTCCTGGAGGTCACGCAGCCGCGGACGCCGTGCGCGACGTTCGGCCGGCACGTCGGCCAGCAGCGGTGGGTCCGTCGCTTCGGCGAGGCCGGCCGCGTGGGCGCCTACCTGCGGGTCCTCGTGCCGGGGACGGTGCGGGCCGGCGACCAGGTCGTCGTCGAGCACGTCCCCGCCCACGGCGTCACCGTGCGGCGCTGGTTCCTGCACCGCGACCCCGAGGACGCCCGCGCCCTGGTGGCCGCCGGCGAGCAGGGGCAGCACCTGGCGCCGTCGCTCGTCGTGTTCCTCGAGCGGTCCCTGGGCCAGGTCTGAGTGCCCGGTACCGCGCCGGAGAGCACGAGCCCCGTCCCCGCGGACGGCGCGCTGCCGCCCCAGGTCCTCGACGGCGCCGCCGGGCGCCGGTTCGGGGTCTACGTGCACGTCCCCTTCTGCCGGGTGCGCTGCGGCTACTGCGACTTCACCACCTACACCGCCGAGGAGCTCGGACCCGAGGCGGGGGCGAGCCGCGCCGGCTACCCCCGGGGGGTGCGCGACGAGCTCGCCCTGGCCCGCCGCGTGCTGGGCGCGGCCGGGCTGCCCGACCGGCCGGCGTCGACGGTGTTCCTGGGCGGCGGCACCCCGACGCTGCTGCCGGCCGCCGACGTCGTCGGCCTGGTGCGGGCGGTCGAGGAGGCGGTCGGCCTGGCCGACGGCGCGGAGGTGACGACCGAGGCCAACCCGGACTCCGTCGACCGGGAGTACCTGCACCGCCTCGCCGAGGGCGGGCTCACCCGGGTGAGCCTCGGCGTGCAGTCCGCGGTGCCGCACGTGCTGGCCACGCTGGACCGCACGCACGACCCGGACCGCGTCCCGCAGGTGGTGGCCTGGGCGCGCGAGGCCGGCCTCGACGTCAGCGTCGACCTGATCTACGGCACCCCCGGCGAGTCCCTCGAGGACTGGCGGGCGAGCCTCGAGCTGGCCGTGGCGCTGGCGCCGGACCACGTGTCGGCGTACGCCCTGGTCGTCGAGGCCGGCACGCGGATGGCCGTGCAGGTCCGCCGCGGCGAGCTGGCGCTGCCCGACGACGACGACCTCGCCGACAAGTACGAGGTCGCCGACCAGGTGCTCGGCGCGGCGGGCCTCGGCTGGTACGAGGTGAGCAACTGGGCCCGCGGGGCGGAGCACGCCTGCCGGCACAACCTGGGCTACTGGCGCGGCGACGACTGGTGGGGCGTCGGCCCCGGGGCGCACAGCCACGTCGGCGGCGTGCGGTGGTGGAACGTCCGGCACCCGTCGGCCTGGGCCCGTGCCGTCCACGCCGGCCTGAGCCCGGCCCAGGGCCGCGAGGTCCTGACGACGTCCGAGCGTGCCGTCGAGGAGGTGCTGCTGCGCAGCCGGCTGGTCGAGGGGCTCCCGCTGGCCGCCGTGCCCGACCAGCAGCGTGCCGAGGTGGCCGTCATGGTCGGCGACGGCCTGCTGGACGACAGGGCCGCCCGCGCGGGCCGGGTGGTCCCGACGCTGCGCGGACGGCTCCTGGCGGACGTGGTCGCCCGAGGCCTCACGGGCTAGGGCGGCCCCCCTGCGGGGGGCACGCCGTCACTTCACGAGGCGCAGCGAGAACGGGTAGCGGTAGGCCTCGTGCTTGTTGGCGGCGACCGCGGCGATGATGCCGAAGACGATCTGCAGCACCCACACCGCGAACGGCAGGAAGAACAGCAGGCCGAAGCTGATGCCGGCCAGCACGCTGGCCACCAGGTAGCCGATGACCATGGTGATCTGGAAGTTGAGGGCCTCGGCGCCCTGCGCCCGCAGGTACGCCGACCGGTCCTTGTAGACCAGGTAGACGACGAGTCCGGCGACCGGGCCCAGCAGGATCCCGCCGGCGTGGCCGAGCGCGGCCCAGGTGCGCTCGTCGGACACCGTGACCGGGGCCGCCTGGTACGCCGCGGGCGGCGGGTACCCGCCGGGCTGGCCGGGCTGGCCGTACGGGCCGGGCTGCGCCGGGCCGGGCTGGCCGTAGCCACCGGGCTGACCCGGCTGGCCGTAGCCGGGCTGGCCGTAGGGGCCGGGCTGCGCGGGGCCGGGCTGGCCGTAGCCGCCGGGCTGGCCGGGCTGGCCGTAGCCACCGGGCGTCGGCTGGCTCGGGTCGGGCGTGGTCGGGTCGGTCATCAGACGTCCTTCGCGGGAGGGCAGGGGTTCGAACCTAGCGGCAGCAGGAGCGGCACGAGGCGGGACCGATACACCGGCACCTAGCGGCCCCGTGCTGGGCAGGTCGTTGGGGCCGGTCAGCGGACGAACCGGAGGGTCAGCGGGAAGCGGTACCACTGCCCGCGCGAGGCGGCGACGGCACCGACCACCGTGAGCACGACGGCGGCCACGACGAGCATGCCGCCGGCCAGCGCCCACACCGGCGCGAAGACCCCGAAGGTCACCAGGGTGAGGATCCCGCCGACGGCGGCGACGCCGAGGCCGTACAGGAGCACGGACAGCTGGAGGTTGAGCGCCTCGGCGGTGTGGTGGCGCACGAACGGGCCGCGCTCGCGCAGGACCAGCCACAGCACGAGCGGCCCCAGGACCGGCAGGCCGACGAGGCTCCCGGCCAGCCACGACAGGTGCGCCACGGTCGACCAGGTCGTCTCGTCCGCCGGCGTCATGGGCGAGGGGCCGCGGCCGCCCGGGAACGGCTCGGTGGCGGGCGGGAGCCCGGGGTGCGACGAGGCGTAGGAGGGCGCGTACGGCAGGGCGGGAGAGGGGGCGGGCGGCGGCCCCGGGAGCGTGGCGGCGGGGGCGGCGGGCTGCGGCTCGGTCATGACGACGACGCTAGGCGGGGCCGGTTCGCGGCACAGGGGTGCTGGCAGGAAGAACGGCGCCTGGGCCTGCCGCACCGGCACGGCCCGGCCGCGACACC
>NZ_JBBEOI010000079.1 GCF_037860755.1 Aquipuribacter hungaricus
GTCCATGCGACTCTCCGTACGGTCCGGGCCTGACGCACGAGCAGGCAGGCAGCAGGTCGAATGGGCCGGGTGAGCCACGACGGTCCCATGTCTCACGCACCGCGGCCCCGGCGTCCCGAAACGGGGGGCCCCGCCCGCGCGGTCGTAGGTCGCACCGGCCGGGCAAGGGCTCAGGCCTTCGGCGCTGTCACGTCGTCGAACTCGACGTCGTGGGCTCGCCCGTCGGTCTTGGCTCGCGTCCCTGCCGCCGAGCGGTGCTCGTAGAGGCGCCCTAGCACGACCGCGACGTCGCTGATCGATCGACGCTGGTACCGCCACCAGTCGCTCTGCAGCTCACGGCGGTGCGCACCGCCCCGTAGCGGCCAGCAGGTCGGTGAGCGCAGTGCGGAACCCCCGTTCCCCGTGTGCGCCGAGTAGGCGCGGAAGGCAGGACCTGCCAGCGCAAGACCGCACTGTGGCTGAAGTCGGCCGTCTGCCTGACCCTGATATGCGAGACGCTCAGTCCCGGTGAGCCATGGTGTAGCGGTCAGGTGTGCTGCGGTCGCGAGGACTGGGGCCGAGTGAAAGCCGTGTGAGGCGCGTAGGTCGGTCTCTGGATGGCCTTCCCCCGTGCACGGTTCCAGGCCTAGTCAGGACGGGGTGCCCGCAGCAGTCTCGATGTCTGTGGCTGGTGCGGGGAGGGCTACCTGAATCTCTCCGTCGGTGATGCGGACGGCGTACACCGGGACGGGCACGGTGGCGGGGGGGCCTGTGGGGACGCCGCTCGTGAGGTCGAAGCGGGAGCCGTGGAGCCAGCACTCGACGTAGCCGTCCTCGACGTCGCCTTCAGACAGTGCGACCTGGCCGTGGCTGCACTCGTCGAGGAGGGCATGCACCGCACCGGCGCTGCGGGCCAGGCAGACCGGAAGTCCTGCCAGGTCGACGCGCACCGCGCTGTCTGGCGTCAGCTCATCCAGGCGACCGGCAGTGACCCACAGCAGACCCGCCGCAGCCTGCTCAGCCATGGGCTGGCGCAGGTCCGAGACGCGTGGCGACGGGTGACTGGAGGATGCCGCTCCAGAACGCCTCGGCCCAGACCCGATGGCCGCGGTCGTTGGGGTGGAAGAAGTCGGCCGCGAACTGGGTGGCCATCGCGGACCACCCCTCCCGGCGCAGGGCGTCGTGCAGGGGTACGACGACAAGCCCGTGGCCTTCGGCAGAGCGGGTCAACAGGTCCGCGGCCCGCTCGGCGTCACGCTCCCAGTGCCCGTGCATCAGGTACGGGGCGTCAGCGACGACGGTGCCCGGCGGCAGTGCGGCGGTGAGGGCAGACACCTGCCGCACGTATGCCGCCGGGTCGTAGGTGAGGAGGTCGTTGCCTCCGATGCCGACCGTGACGAGGTCCGGCCGGAGGGCTGCCAGACGGGGCAGCTGGTCGCTCAGCACGTCGTCGATGCGCGCGCCGGAGCGGCTCAGGTTGACCACCTGGACCGCTGCGTGGGTCTGCTCCCGCATCTGCTGGGCCACCAGGCCGACGTAGCCGCGTTCCGGCCGGCTGGCCCCGACGCCTTGTGCGGTGGAGTCGCCGAGGGCGACGTACAGCAGCCCGCCGGGTTCACCCTGAGGGTTCGACCAGTACCGGCGGGCCCGGCCGACGCCGCGCTTGACCCTCAGCAGCTTCGCCGTCCAGAGAGTCAGTGCGGATGCGGCGAGCAAGCCCAGACCTCGCAGCGCGAGGGTTGCGGTCCGGTGACGCGTCACAACGTCGTCCCCAGCAGACTGCCGATGAGGTAGGTGAACGCCATGCCGGCTCCTCCGCCCACGACTATGCGGATGACGGCGCGGGTGCGTCCCGCGCCGCCGATGGTCGCGCCGAGTGCTCCGGCCAGGGCCAGGGCGAGGAGCACGACCACGAAGGTGGCCCAGATGCGGATCGCCGGGGGCAACAGCAGGATCGAGGCGAGCGGGAGCAGCGCACCCAGCGAGAAGGACAGCGCCGAGGCCGCAGCGGCGTTCCAGGGGCTCACCAGGGCGTGGGGGTCGATACCCAGCTCAGCGTCGGCGTGGGCCGCGAACGCGTCGTTGGTGGTGAGCTCTCGGGCAGCTCGCCAGGCGGTGTCGGCCGACAGACCCTTGGCCTGGTAGATCTGGGCCAGCTCGCGGCACTCCGCCTGCGGGCTCGTCGCGATCGCACGCCGCTTCCGGTCCAGCAGGGACCGCTCGCTGTCGCGTGAGCTGCTCACCGACACGTACTCCCCGAGGGCCATCGACACCGCTCCCGCCACGAGGCCCGCGACCCCGGCGGTCAGGAGCGGCCCGTTGGCGCTGGTCGCGCCGGCCACCCCGATGACGAGGCCGGCGGTGGAGACGATGCCGTCGTTGGCCCCGAGGACCCCGGCGCGCAACCAGTTCAGCCGTGCCGCGGTCCCCGCGCGGTCGTGCGGCTCACCAGCCAGGTCCTGGCGCGCGTCCGACACCCACCCAGGGCGGTCCAGGACGGCGGCCCGGGCGGCGGCCTGCTGGGCGAGGGACTCAGGTGAGCACGCTGAGTCCTCACGCGTCCCACTGACTCTGGCTGACCGGGACGGCTCGGGCGGCTCAGGCGGTTTGCGCGTCCCTACCACCTCAGGCTGTCTTGGCGACGGTGAGGAGCACGGCAGAGTCCTCGAGCGCCTCGAGGCTGTGCCGGGCGTCGGGGACGACGAGGAGGTCGCCGGGGGAGCCCTCCCAGCTGTCGTCCCCGCAGCGGAGGCTCACCCGGCCGTGCAGCACGTGCAGGGTGGCCTCGCCGGGGTTCTCGTGGTCGTCCAGCTTCCGCCCGCCAGCGAGGGCTACGAGGGTCTGGCGGAGCACGTGCTCGTGGCCGCCGAAGACGGTGTGGGCGCTGCGCCCGCTGGAGGCGTCCACGGCCAGCTTGAGCTGCTGGCGGACGAGGGCGGTGAGGGACGACTTGTTCATGGTGCACCTCTCGGTTCGGTGACTCGGTCAGGGTGGTGCTGGACGGCGGCCGGCTCGTTGAGCCGGTCGGTGATGCGGTCCCACGAGGGGCCGTCCAGTGCGGTCGCGGCGGCGGGGAACACCCCGTTGTCCTCGCGCTCGATATGGGCGTCCAGCAGGCGCAGGAGCGCGTCGAGGCCGGTGAGGTCACCACCGCGGACCGCGTCGAGGGCGGCCTCGAGGGTGACGTGCTCGCCGCAGAGCCGGTCGATGTGCGGGGCGAACTCGGGGTCGTCCCTCAGCTCACCGAAGAGTCCGCGCTCCTCGACCTCGACGTGCGGGTCGAGCAGACCGGCCAGGGCGGCGACGCCGGCGGCGACATCCTCGGGCCCGCCGGTGACGACCGTCCGACGAAGCTCACCGGCCGCGTTCTGGATCGCCTCGTGCTCGTCCATCAGCCGGCCGATGACGGTGATGTCATGGCAGCCACAGTAGCTGCACACCTCAACGGCGCCGGACGGTCGGTGGTGCGTGCATAGGTCCTCCTGCTGTCGCGGCCTGGCCGGTGGCGACTCGATCCTCCACCCGCGGGCGTCCCGGCGTCCGGGCCATAGGTCCCGTCAGCGTCGGGAGCCGACCTGCTCCCACCCGGGCGGCGTGGCGCGGGAGCCCTGCCGGGCACCCCGCTTGAGGCTCGTCGGTGGCGGGCGGGGCGGGGCGGGGCGGTCCTGCAGCCGGGGTTGCAGGAGATGTGCGCGGCGCAGCGGCGGGCGCTGCGAGAACAGGTCCGTGCCCTGCTCGCCTCCCACGTCGACGGCCGCCCGGCCCCGACCTCGGCGCTGCAGGCCGTCAACGATGCCATGACCCGGGTCCCGACCATCCCCCTGCTCCGCTGGGACCAGGCACACGGCCTGCACCGCGGTGACCTCTGGCCCTCGCCGGGCCGTCACCACCGTGTGTAAACCCCTTGGGGCACCGCTCTTGGGCGGCATGGGGGACATCTGCTGGTCATCTGAGGGGGTCGAACGGCGTCAGGGCCGTCGGGGTGACGCCGGTGACGATGCGTTCGGCCAGCAGCTTCCCGGTGACGGGGCCGAGGGCGACCCCCCACATGCCGTGCCCGCCGGCGGTGAAGACCTTGGGGGACCGGGTCGCGCCTATCAGCGGCAGGCCGTCGGGTGTGCACGGTCGGGAGCCCACCCACTCTTCGTGGCGGTCGTCGAGATCCACGCCCTGGAGCACCGGACGGGCAGCGGCGGCGATCGCCTCGATGCGGCGACGGTCCAGGGCGGCGTCGGGCGGGCGGAGCTCCATCATCCCGGCGACCCTCAGCCGCGGCCCTCCGGGTGCCGCCACCGGGGTGCACGCCACCCGCTGGCCGGGGAAGTACAGCGGGCCGCGGGGCAGGTGCTCGCAGGGGACGCTGAAGCTGTACCCGCGCCCGGCCTGCACGGGCTGACGGACCCCGAACGGTCTGGCGAGGTCGCCCAGCCACGCACCGTTCGCGAGCACGACGGCGTCGAAGCGTCGCTCCTGGCCCTCGCCGTCGTGGACGACGACACCGTCGGACGTCTCCGTGACCCGGGTGACCGACACGCCCTCGATGACGTCCCCGTCGCGGTCGTGGACCGCGTCGGCCAGGGACCGCAGGTAGGCCGGCGGGTCGATGAACCGTTGTCCGTGCAGCCGGACGGCCGTGGTGGTGGCCGGGGACAGGGACGGTTCCAGGCTGCGGGCCTCCTCGCCGGACAGGACGTCGAACTTGACGTCCTGCCCGGCTGTCTCGATGTCCCTCAGCGTCCGGACCAGGGCGTCTCTCTCCTGGGGTGTCCGGTAGCACGCCAGAAACGGCTCGGCGGGACGGGTGCCCGCCTGGACCCCTCCCGCGGTCAGCTCGTCGAACGCGTCCAGGGCGATGCGGTTCACAGGGGCGTAGGCGCGCATCCCCACGCCCCAGCGGCGGGCCGTGCTGTGCCGGGTGAAGCCCAGCAGGAAGCGGAGCAGCCGGGCGTCGGCGCGCAGCGGAACGTAGACCGGTGAGGACGGGCTGAGCAGCGCCCTCACCCCGTAGGACAGGACCGCAGGGTCGGGCAGCGGTGCCGTCAGCGCCGGCGTCAGCCAGCCTGCGTTGCCCCATGACGAGCCTGCTGCGACGTGGCGGCGCTCGATGACGGTGACGTGCACGCCGTGCGCCTGGAGGAACCAGGCGGTGGACAACCCGACGATGCCCGCCCCGACCACGGCGACCCGCCTAGGCACGGTGGACCGCCCCCTCGGCAGGCGTCCGGCACGCCGGCCGGTCAGCGCGCGGCACGGCCGGCGCAGTCGACGCAGGTGGTGGTCCAGCAGCGCGCCTCGAGCCGTTCCGCCGAGATGGGCTGGTCGCACCCGGTGCAGATGCCGTAGCGGCCTTCGGCCAGGCGCACGAGCGCGGTCCGCACGTCCCGCAGGTCGCGCTGGGCTCGGGCGCGGCGTGCGGACCGGACCGCGTCGAGGTCGGCCTCAGGAAAGGCCTGCAGCTGCCGGCTGCGCGTCTCCTCCAGGTCGGTGAGCTGCCGGAGCAGGTCGGCGTCCGGAGCCGTGGGCGGGGTCGGGGTCGGACGGGAGAGCGGGGTCGGGTGGGTGAGCGGGGTCGTGGTCATGGTCGGTCCTTCGGTGACGGCCCGCCCCGGGCTACCGGGGGAGCAGGAATCGCCAGCAGCCCGAGGGGCTGCTGGTCGTGGTCGTCAGATCAGGACCG
The DNA here is from genome assembly GCF_037860755.1 of Aquipuribacter hungaricus. NCBI lineage: Bacteria > Bacillati > Actinomycetota > Actinomycetes > Micrococcales > Intrasporangiaceae > Aquipuribacter > Aquipuribacter hungaricus. The sequence goes on from NZ_JBBEOI010000079.1 coordinate 5,657, forward strand.
GGCGGGCGGGGCGCGGTCGATGCTGCGGCGCAGCACGTCCAGACCGCGGGTGCCGCGAGCGTCCTCGCTCAGCTCGACGGCGAGCAGGGCCGCACCCGAGGGCACGTGCGAGGGCATGTGGACGTGGCCGGCGGCCGCCGGCTGCACAATGTCCCCACGTCCCCACACGATCCGGACCATAACAGCGTCCGTGCTGGGCGCCACAAGGTTCCTCCAGCCCACGGCGGACCTCGTGCCCCGGCGGCTGCTCGGTGTGTCGCCACCTGGTGGACCCGACCTTCGCGGCGGGGTCCGGGGTCCGGGGTCCGGGGTCCGGGGTCCGGCCCCGGCGCTTGCCGTTCGCTCGCGTGACGGTGCCGTCGTCTGCGCCGGGGACCCGCCCTCGGTCATCCGACGGCTGAAACGGACTCTGCGACCACGACGAGCTGGTCGAGGTACGGGGCGTAGGCGTCGGTGTCGATCTCGACGTCGTAGACCTCCTCGATGCCCTCGGCGTCCAGGCTGCGGATCGTGCCGACGACCCGGACGGGGTCGCCGGCTCGCAGGTCGAGGTCGGCGCCGGGAACGAGCACCAGGACCTGCTCCTGGTCCGTGCCGTACCCCAGGTCGTCGTCGCCCGTGAAGAACGCGTCCTTGTCCAGCTGGTCCAGGTCGGTGTAGGCCGGTGCCGCCCCGGGGCTCGGCGGGGTGAGGTCGTCCGGGACGCCCGGCTCGACGCCGTCCTTATCCATGCGGAAGGCGTTGTTGTCGAGGACCTCGGTGACCTCGCCGATGCTGGTGACCTCCAGGCCCAGCATCCCGTTCGGGTCGGGGCCGGCGCCGAGCTGGGCCCGGGTCGCGCCCAGCGACTCGTCCTGTCCCGCGTCCTCGGCGCAGCCGACGGCCGTCAGCGCCACGGCCGCGGCAGCCGCCGTGGCGGCCCACCCCTGCCGTGCCGTGCTCCGTCGGGCCGGCAGCAGGGCCATCGGGCGGCGGCGGGACGCGTGATCAGGTCTGGGCATGAGGTCACGTTGCCCGTTGTGCCTGTGAGCGACCTGGCACGCGTCCGGCTTCTGCCGTGCAGCCCGTCCCCTCGGCGGTGGGCTGTCGAGCTGGTCAGGTGGCGGTGACGCCCGGTGTAGGTGTCCCGGGCGATGAGGCGCAGGAGCTAGGCGACGGCGACGTAGACCACGACGAAGCTGCCGCGGTCGGGATCAGGGTGGCGCTCCAGCCGACGCCGTAAGAGATGTTGTCGAACCCGGTGATGGCCTGCAGACGACCGGCTGCTCCGCTATCTGGTCCCTACAGGGCGCGGCCTCGCGCGGGCGAGCACGCACGCCGGGGGCCTCGCGACGCACACCCTGACCCGCACCGACCCCACCTGACGCAACCCGGTAGACGATCGTCGGCTGGCGACGCTGTGAGGCTGGTCCCGGTGCTCGAGCGACTGTCCTCAGGGCGTCGCTGGGACCTACGGCCGAGACTGCGCCCGGCGTCGGAGCACGGCTAGACCAGCAGCCACAACAAGCAGAATCACGACGCAGATGCCGATGGGGACCCAGCCACCCTCGTTGCCCTGCGATACGACGTATCCCCCGCCTGCGAGACCGATGAGTGCCAGAACGATGGCCAGGATTGGCGCAACTTTGAGCCGGTACGTGTCCACTGGCCACCGATCGTCATTGAGGCGGAGACTCCCGCCGGGATCGTAGCCTTCGAGGAGCGGCAGGGCTTGGGCCTTGGCGGCTCGTCTCAGCTGGGGATCCCTTGTGACGAAAATGTCGGCGCTTCGACCGCGCCGCCGTCAACGGTCCCGTCGTCGCCGGCAGGGGGTCGGTTACTGGGACGGGCGCAAGTATCCAGTCTCAAACTCGCGCGGCTACAACCAGGACGGCGGTCCCCGACGGCGCCAGGAACAGTCGACTGCTGCGCACGCTGGAGAGCGACAAGCCCCAGGGCAGGTCGAGACCAACTCACCATGTGTAGGTGGACCGGACAAGCACGGGCAGGACGAACCGGAGAAAGATCATCAATAGCGTCAGCCCCGGTGCTAGTTGCAGCCACGCCTTCAGCCGTGGGAACACGAGGGCATCCACCGTGCCTAGAAGCGTCGTCGTCAGGCTGGCCACGCAAACTGCTAGGGCGAAGTAGTACGGGCCGCTCCATCGTCCCCAGAACACACCCTCCTCTGTGAGGCTGAAGCAGCAGGCGAACTCTGCAAACCAGGAGCCCGCCAAGAGCAGGACCACAGCCGATAGCCCGAGCGAGATGGATGGCATCCGCGCGAAGAGCCCGTCCAGCCTCGGCGACATACGACTCATGATGCGCGTTGAGCGCGGTCGCGGAGGCACTTCACCCCGTGTTCACCCGGTGTCCCGAGGTCAGCGCCCAGGGCGATTCTCTGCCGGACGGCCAGGTCGCTGGCGCCCGTCCGTGAGCGACCGCGCCCACTGCCGCATCCCGCTGGGTGAGCTTGGAAGCGCTGCTCGTCTCACTCGGTGCGGCAGGCTTCCGCCGTGCGCCCCTCCCGTAGCGACGCCGCGGTCGTCGACGCGCGCAGGCGCTTCGACGACGCGGCCCACCAGCTCGACTCGGTGCTCGATGAGGAGCAGCGCCCGGCCGCCGACCGCCTCGCCGTGCTCGGTGCCCAGGTCCTCACCAGCCGACCCACGGCCGCCCAGTCGTGGCCCGGGCTACGCCGCCGTCGAAGCCCGACGGGGATCTAGCTGCACGGGCCCGTCGGCGTGGCAAAAGCTGGCTGGTCGACGCCCTCGTCGATCAGCTTCCCCCGGGCACCGCACAGCGGCTCCACGTCTACGAGGCCACCCGCCGGCTGCACCGCACCATCGCCGCCCACGCCGGACGCCGTGGCGGCCTCGACGCCGCCATCACCGACGTCCTCGCCGGCGCGCGCGTCCTCTTCCTCGACGAGCTGCACGCCCACGACCCCGGCGACGCCATGCTCCTGTCCCGCCTGGTGCGCGCCCTGCCCGGCCGCGGGGTGCGGCTGCTCGCCACGAGCAACTACGCCCCCAGGCGGCCTCCTGCCCGACCCGCGCCACCACCACCTCGTCCTGCCCCTGGTCGCCGCGCTGGAGACCACCTGCGAGGTCCTCCACGTCGCGGGCCCGGTCGACCACCGCACCCTCGGCCACGGCGGCGCCCGCCCCGCCTGGTCATCCGGGGCGTGGCTCAGGCCCGGCAGCGCCGCCCAGCTCGCCGCCCTAGGTCTGGCGGCTCCCTCCCCGGAGGACCGCCCGGCAACTGCACGTGGGCGGACACCCCCTGTGGGCGATGTCCGCGACCGACGACGTCGTGCACCTGCACTGCACCAGCTGTGCGACACCCACACCTCGACCGGGGACCTGCTCGAACTCACCGACCGCTACCAGACCCTTGTCCTGGCCGGAGTCCCCGCACTGGCCCGCACGAACGAGGACGCCCGGCGCCGCTTCGCCGACCTCGTCGACGTCTGCTGGGACCGCGACATCCGCCTCGTCCTGCTCACGACCCTGTCCCCGGACTCCGCCTTGGACGCCGCGCTCACCGACCTCGACCGCATGACCAGCCGCCTCAACTTGCTTCGACACCTAAAACTCGGACCCGTCCGCGACGCCAATCGGCTACTGCACCCGCAAGGCGCTACACCGAGAAGTTGGGTCGCAGGGATTGTCGGTTTCGTAAGGGCTGCCGCTGCCCGTTGTACCGGGCCCGACGGTCAGAGGTAGGCGACAGCCAAGAAGACGCTGGCGCCCAGCACGAGAAACCCTGGAACTAGCCGCAGCCAACCCCACCGCTCGCGGGCTACCCAGCACATGCGTGCACCGACGAGCGTCATGGCGATGCAGGTGACGTAGGCCGGCATTAGCCCAAAGAAGGAGATGGCTCGCAGCAGGTCGCCCCACCACGGTCGGGAGCCGTGGCCGAAGGAATGAGCAGCGAAGTCCCAGACCTGGTACGCCGCCGCCGCCAACACGAACACCGCGGTCCACGAGGAGGCCGCTGCCGACCGCACGCGCAGTCGTGTCCGCTGCGGTGTCCTGACAGCGGTGTCCAAGCCTGGCCGCACAGACCTGTCGGAGGGTGGCGGCACGGTCCCCATCGTTCGGCTGGGGGGCGAGCAGCGCCATGTTCCCGGCGAAGCCCGACACCTTCGGCTTAACGGGTCCGGCCAACGCCGACGCCCGGCACGGCGTAGGCGAACGGGCAAGCACCGACTGAGGATTCTTTGTGGGACGGACGTTCGAGTCCTGCGGTTGGCCGTCAGGCCAGTTGCTTGTCACCGCTGTCTGGTCGGCTCAGGGGACGGCGTAGGTGAGTGGGGTTGTCGTCCTACACGCGTGGGGGTCCGGTGGCCCAGACGACCAGCCCGGTGCCCAGCAGGGCGAGGGATGCGAGGGTGTGGGTCGGGTCGGGGTGGACGCTGAGCAGCCAGGCCCAGGGGCGCAGGGTGCCGTCGCGCTGGTAGCCGAAGAACGTGGCGGCGGTGACGTGCAGGACGGGCAGCGTCCAGGCGAGGGCCGGGCCGGCGGCGCGGGCGAGCAGGAGGCCTTCGCCGACGGCGGCGGTGGCTGCGGTGAGGCAGGCCGCGAAGAGGTGGGGCCAGGGCAGGGAGACCGCCGCGACGGCGAAGGCTGTCAGGGTGAGTACGCGGCCGCACCGCCACAGGACCAGCCGGCGCGGGCTCGTCGACGGGATGACGTCCAGCGGTTCCCGGGCGGTGAGCAGCACCCCGATGCTGGCGGCGACGGCGGCCATGGCGCCGGTCGGGGTGAGGGCGACCGCGCGGCTGGTCAGGGTGGGCAGCACGACCAGGTCGGGAGCCAGCAGACCCAGTGCTGCCACCGCCGTGATGACGGCCATGGCTAGGTGCAGGTCCCAGCCTCGTGCCACCACGACCACCTGCCGCCACACTGGTAGGAGGGGCCGGGGCCGGGGGGTCATGGGTGTGGTCACGGGGCGTCTGCCGGTCGTGCGGCGCAGGCCGCGTCGGCCTCCTCGAGCGTGTCCTGGACCCAACGGGCCTGGACAACGTCGCTCTGCTGCGCCAGGACCTCGATCTCGTCGCCGGGCTCTCGGAGGACCGGTTCGCCCGCGCGGACAGCCATCAGCTCGACGACGTCGCCGCGGAGGTCGGCGGAGGCCGGCTCGTAGGGGCAGCGGCTGGGTGGCAGGGACGCTGCCCTGACCTCGGCGAGGACGGACGTGGAGTCGCTGTCGTCGACGGTGAGCACGTCGACCGTGGCTGCGCCCACCGGTCCGGGCTGTCCGGGCTGTTCGGGCTGAAGTCCGAGCTGGTTATAGGTGGACGGCAGGTCGGGCAGGACGTCCTCGTTGTGCTTCCTGACGGTGACGGCGGCGGCGAGGATGGCGGGTGCGAGGTGGGTCGCCTCCGGCCAGGTGCACACCCTCACGCCGGACTGGTCGAGGCACGGCGGGTCGGTGGGTGGGGTCCGGAGCCGGACGACGTCGGGCTGGAGGGTCGTGGCGGCCGCGAGGAGGACGGCGCCGCCCGCGACGGCCGCCAGGACACCGAGCGCTCGACGGTGGTCCAGCACGAGCAGGACCGCCAGGGCGACCGCGCCCAGGGCCGCGAGCTTGGGCAGCCAGTAGCCGGGGTCCGGTTCGAGGGCGAGGGAGTAGGAGAAGTCCAACGGGTAGGGCTCCAGCCACAGCAGCCACGACCGCCCGTCGATCCTGGAGTACAGCGACGCCGTGGCGGAGCCGTAGAGGGCGATGCTCAGCACCGGGCCCGCCAGCCTGGACCGGGTCAGGGTCCCGGTCCAGACCCCCAGCAGCACGGCGGCGGCGCACATGAGCACCGCCGTCGCCGGCAGCAGCAGCATCGCCGCGGTGAAGGGACCAGCGAGGTCGGCGCGGACGACCGCCACGAGGGTCCCCACCGTCAACGCGGCCACCGTCACCACTGACAGGCTCACCGCCGACAGGCAGACGGCCCCGGACGCACCCCGCGGGGTCGATGCCGCGGCGTCGAGCCACCCCTTCCGGCGTCGGGCCTGCACGTGCACGACGGACGCACCGGCCGCGACCGGCGCGAGGAACGTCGCCGTCGCGGCGCCGGTGCTCAACGGTGCCGCCCACCCAGGGCTCAACGAGCCGGCCGACCCGGCCGAGCCGGCCGCCAGCACGGACACGGCCACCATGAGGATGCCCGCGTACAAGGGAACCCCCCGGGTCGCCTCCACTGCGGCGACGTACGGCAGCTGCAGACGGCGCGGTCGGCGGGCCCTGGCGCTGCTCACGCGCCGGCCCCACCGTCGCGGCGTCCTCTCACGCTCGCGTCGACGTCGGCGTTGGTGTCGAGCAGGTGCAGGAAGGCCTTCTCCAGCTCGGTGCCGGTGACGGTGTCCCCGGCCACGGCGATGCCGTGGCCGGTGCAGAAGGTCGGCAGGTCCCCCCAGTAGGTGATGCGGCCCCCGCTGAGTACGACGACGTCGTCGGCCAGTGCCGCGACGTCCTCCACGAGGTGGGTGGCCATGATCAGGGTGGCGTGCTGCGCCGCCCGGGACAGGTGCCGGCGCAGCTCCACCCGCTGCCGCGGGTCCAGCCCGACCGTCGGCTCGTCGAGGATGACCAGCTGCGGGTCGTTCACCAGGGCCTGGGCGAGGTTGAGCCGCTGCCGCGTCCCGCCGGACAGCCGGCCCACCCGCGTGCCGCGCTGCGGCCGCAGCTCCAACGCAGCCAGGACCCGCTCCACCGCCCCCGGCACGTCGGCAGCGGGCACCCGCTTGAGCCAGCACACGTACCGCAGCACGTCCTCGCAGGTGTAGCCCGAGGCGAGGTCCAGGTGCTGCGGCACCACCCCGAGCCTGGACCGGTAGCCGGCCACGCCCTGCCGGTCCCGGCTGTCCCAGCCGGCGCAGCAGAACCAGCCCCCCGTCGGTCGCGTGACCGTCGCCAGCATCCGCAGCAGCGTCGACTTGCCCGCACCGTTCTCGCCCAGCACCGCGACGACCCGGCCCCGGCTCTGCCCGTCCAGACCCGTCAGGACAGGCCGGCGACCGAACGCATAGGACAACCCGGACAACGACAACGTCGGCGGCACAGCCGCGGGCCCCGACGCGTCCACCACCCCAGTCTCACCCACACCACGGCGCCTGGACTGAGCCCCCATCACGCGGTCGCCACCCGGGAACCCCGAGCTGGGGAGACGCTGCAGGTGGTCCTCCGCGGTCGGTCGCGGGGGCGGTGCCGGCGGCTGGACTCAGGCGGGCGACGCGGCCAGGCCGGGCCCGCGCCGGAACACCGCGCGCCACAGACGACCCGCGGGCGCGGCCGAGACGAGCAGGACCGGGCCGAGGACGACGGCCGCCCCGAGCTGCACCGTGTCCCACCGTGCCTCGTACCAGCTGTCCAGCAGGGCGAGCAGACCACCCGCCAGGGCCAGCCCGAGCACGGTCCAGCCCACCCGGCGCGACGTCGACACGAGCACGCTGGTCGCCACGACGACGCCGACGACCGTCGCCACCTCGACCAGGACCTGCACGCCCCACGCTGTCCCCGCGGCCAAGGACGCCGCGTCCTGCGACAGGGAGGCCGCCACGACGAGCACCGTGACCACCACCACCGAGCGCCACCCGAACCGTGCTGGCGCCACCACGCGCCGGTGTGCCGCTACCAGCGCGGGCGCAGCTACCGCCAGCAGGAGCAGCGCGGTACCCGACCACGGCCACCACGTCGACCAAGTCGATGCGTCGGCGTACGGGCCGGGCATCATCGGCTCCCGCAGCGCAGTCGTCCCCAGGCCCGCTGGCGGCAGGACGAGCAGCCCCGCACAAGCCATCGCCGGCAGCGAGCGTCCATGACGCACCAGGGCGGCCGAGACGAGTCCGACCATGCCGACGGCCAGGGCCTGCCGGATAACGAGGGGCGCCCAGACCTCGGCACCCGTCAGCGCGGGCGCGGGTCCCTGTCGGCCGTCGGCTGCCCAGCTGGTCATGGCGTCCTGGTGCACCACCTCCGCCCAGGCGCGCTCCTGCACCGCCAAGGCCACGCCCCAAGCAAGCGTGACGAGCACCGCGGTCACCAGCACCCCGTACCCGTCGCCTCGGGACACGCACCTGGAGCGAGACGCACCAGGATCAAGCGCAGGTACAGCAGCCGTCACTGCCGCGCCATCGGGTCAAAGGGACCCGGGACGAAGGGCGTACCCCCGACAACCACCCGGACGGGCGCCCATCTCCGGATAGCGGTCCCCTGTGGGACCGCGGGGCCGATCCCACGCGAGCCGTTTCTCAGCCGCTGTCCGCTGCCGGGGGGTGGTCGCTGTCGTGGAGCGCTACAAGAGCTATGGAGCCGCTCGGGACGGGCCGGGCGGCAGCCGCACGGCGAATCAGCCGGGCGCCCAGGTCAGACGCGGGTGTCGACCCTCGCCACGGTGCTGCCACCGGCGAGGTGCTCCAGTGCCTTGCTGATCGCGTCGGCGAAGGGTGCCTGCGCCGGGTCTGTACCGATGCGGGACAGCAGCCCGGTGAGGTAGGACGAGGACACGTCGCCGTCCACTGCCCCTCTCTGGCGGTCAGCCATCAGCTGCGAGGCCAGGGTGGACGCCCCTCTCGCCTGCTCGGGGCTCATATTCTCCGTGCCGTGGAAGGTCATGGAGTCGGGGTCGACGCGGGCGGTGACCGTCATCCCGAAGCTGTTGAGCAGGAAGCTCTTGTCGGACTCGGTCAACGAGCCGACGAGCGACGCCGAGGTGGACGCAGCCGGGGCTGGCGCGGCCGCGCTGGCGCGAGGCGAGACGGTGCTGGCCGGGGGTAGGTACGAGGTTGGTGCGGCGGTGATTCTCATGTGGGCATCCCTCCGATGCACCCTTCGGCGCGCAAGCACACGGCCTGTAGCGCATCCCTGCCATCGCCGGGAGCCTTTCACCCACGCTGGCCGCGTCGCCCTGCAGCAGGCGCAGGCGGTCGTCGTCAGCCGACGATCGGCTGGCGAGACGTGTCTCGGCGCGACGGTTGACGAAAGGTCGTCACGCCTCTCACGTTGGTGTCACGATCGTGGCCTGTTGGAGCCGTGGATGGAGGAGTCGGGTGGGTCAGCGCGGAGAGCTTGAGGGCCTCACCAGCGTCTTGAGGTCATTGGCGTCCACCGGTGCGTGGGCTGTCGCCGGCGGGGTGTGGGCGCTGGTGCCGGTGGGCCGGGCGCGCGGGGTGACCAGGACGCTGCTCGTCGCTGTCCCGGCGGCGGCGGCCGCCGCCGCCGTGGCGGCCAGCGGCTGGCGGGCGAAGGCCGGGCCAGGGGGC
>NZ_JBBEOI010000080.1 GCF_037860755.1 Aquipuribacter hungaricus
GGTCCCGCGCGCCGCCCGGGTCGTCGCCCGCACCGCGTCGGTCCCGGCTGCCCGCGCCTGGCGTCCTGCCACCGTCCTGCCCGACCCCGAGCCGGCCCCCGCGGCGGCCCCGTCCGACGGGCCGGAGGCTGTCGACGAGCTCGCGGTCGCTGAGGCGGTGCTCGTCGAGCAGGCCGAGGTGCTGTCCGCCCACGGGGCCACCACCGCGCTGCCGGTCGAGGCCCTCTCCGTCGACGACCCGTCCGTCGAGACCATGTCCGTCGACGGCCTGTCCGTCGAGGGGCTGTCGGTCGACGCACCCGTCGGCACCCCCGCCGAGGCACCCGCAGCGGCACCGGTCGCCCCGCCCGGCACCCAGCCGGCAGCCGCCCCCGGCCTCGACGTCGTCGAGCTGGTCGGCCTCGCGCGGGCCGTCGGCGCCGACCGTGCCCGGGCGACCGCCGCGGCGGCCGAGGTCCTCGCCTCCGGCGTCACCACGCTGCGCCACGGCCTGCCCGTGCTGGCCGACGCCCTCACCGCCACCCTGACCGGCAGCACCGGGACCGGCCCCGGCCCCGCGACGGGCCCCGCCGACCCTGCCGGCACCACCGACCCGGCCGACCCGGCCGACCCGGCCGACCCGGCCGACCCGGCCGACCCGGTCACCGCAGCGGAGACCTCGGCCGTGCCGGCGCTGCTGTCTGCCCGGGCCGGCGACGTCGTCGTCGTCCTCGGGGCGCCCCACCGCGCCCGCCCTTGCGCCGCCGACGTGGCCGCCGCCCTCGGCACCACGTGGCTGGCCGGCTGGAGCGACGAGCCCGGCCCGCTGGACGACATGACCGTCCGCGACCCCCGCGCGCTCCCTGGCCTCACCGCCCGGGCCCGCGCGGCCGGCCAGCCCGTCGTCCTCGCCCTGCCCGACCCGAGCCTCGCCGACGGGGTCGCCGCCGGCCAGGCCGGCGCCGGACGGACGTCCCTGCTCCGCTCGCTCGACCCCGACCTCGTCGTCCTCGTGGTGGACGCCGACGCCTCCCCGCGCCGCCAGCACGACGTCACCGCCCGGGTCGACCAGGTGGTCCGGGGCGTCCAGCGCTCGCTCGTCCTCGCGCTGGTCGGCTGCGACCAGGCCGCCGCGCCCGCGGCCCACACCGCCTGGCCCGTCGCCATGCTCGACGGCCGCCCCGCGACGGCCGGCACGTGGACCGGCGTCCTGCTCGACGCGCTGCGCGCCGAGGCGTCCCGGTGAGCGCCCGCACCGTCGGCGCGGCCGTCACGCTGCCCCGGCTCAACACCCCCGTCCTGGTCTCCGTCCCCGGCCTCGGGCACGACCTGCCCAGCCGCGTGGAAGACCTGCGCGGTGGCTACGTCCTCGTCTCCGCGGTCACCCCCGGCCGCACGGCCCGGGTCGCTGACGGCGAGCTGCTCACGCTGGCCTGGGCGGCGCCGCCGCGCGGCCTGCTGGCGGTCTCCTGCGTGCTCGAGCAGCAGCAGGGCGGGGCCGTGCCGCTGTGGGTGCTGCGCCCGGTCGGCGTGCTCCGCCGGCTCCAGCGCCGCCGCTTCGCCCGCGCCGACGTCTCCGCCCGGGTCGGGCTCTCCGGCACCGGCGGCCCCGCCGGCACACCAGGCACCGGCACACCAGGCACACCAGGCCCGGCTGACCAGGCCTCGCCGGCCGGCGGCTGGTCCGCGTCCGGCGTCCTCGCCGACCTCGGCGAGGGCGGCGCCCGCGTGCTGCTCGACGACGGGCACCGCCTGCCGGTGGGACCGGGGTCGTCGCTGGTGGTCGACCTGCGCATCGCCGGGGAGCCGCTGGTCACCCTGGCCACCGTCGTCCACGTCGACCCGCCCGGCCCCGGCCGCCAGCAGGTCCGGCTCGAGTTCGACCTGACGGAGCGCGACGCCGACCGCGTCCGCAGGGCCGTCATGCAGCGCCAGGTCGAGGCGCGCACCGGGGAGGAGAGGTCATGAGGTTCGTACCGGTCATGGGGCTGCTGATGGCCTCGCCCGTCGTCCTGCAGGCGGTCCAGGGCCAGCGGGACGTCCGCGACGCCCTGCTCGTCTGGCTCGTCGCGATGGTCCTGGCCGTGGGCGGAGTCGTCCTCTACCGGGCGGCCACCGCCACGTCACCGGGCCGCCCGCCGGCGGCTCCCCCCACGCCCCGGCGCCGCGCCGAGGACCGCAGCTGACCCCGGCCCCCTAGGCTGGGGCGATGCTGGTCCTGAGCCGACGTACCGGGGAGAGCGTGGTCATCGGTGACGACGTCGTCGTCACGGTGCTCGAGGTCAAGGGGGACGGCGGCGTCCGGCTCGGCATCGACGCCCCGCGCACCGTCCGGGTGCACCGCGCCGAGGTCTACGCCGCGGTCAAGGCCGCCAACGCCGACGCCAGCCGCGCCGCCTCCGCCCCCTCGGGCGCGGCCGTGGAGCAGCTGCTCGAGCTGGCGTCCCGCAGGGCGGCTCGACCGGACGAGCAGGCACCGCCCGCCGACTAGGCTCGCCCCGTGCGAGTCGGAGTCGTCACCTTCCCCGGATCACTCGACGACGGGGACGCCGCCCGCGCGGTCCGCCTCGCTGGTGCGGAGCCGGTGAGGCTCTGGCACGCCGACCCCGACCTGCACGGCGTCGACGCGGTCGTCCTGCCGGGCGGGTTCTCCTACGGCGACTACCTGCGCTGCGGCGCCATCGCCCGGTTCGCCCCGGTGATGACCTCGGTGGTCGAGGCCGCCGGGCGCGGCACCCCCGTGCTCGGGATCTGCAACGGCTTCCAGGTGCTGTGCGAGTCGCACCTGCTGCCGGGCGCCCTGGTGCGCAACGAGGCCCAGCGCTTCGTCTGCCGCGACCAGCGGCTGCGCGTGGAGACCACCGCGACGCCGTGGACCGCCGGGTTCGAGCAGGGGCAGGAGATCGTCGTGCCGCTGAAGAACGGCGAGGGCGGCTACGTCGCCGACGAGGACACCCTCGACCGGCTCGAGGGCGAGGGCCGCGTGGTGTTCCGCTACGTCGGGCCCAACCCCAACGGCTCCCGCCGCGAGATCGCCGGGGTGTCCGACGCCTCCGGCCGGGTCGTCGGCCTCATGCCGCACCCGGAGCACGCCGTCGAGCGCGGCTACGGCCCCGGCACCGACGGCCTCACCGTCTTCACCTCGCTCGTCGCCGGCGCCCTGCAGGGCGTGCTCGCGTGAGCGCGCAGCCGCAGGCGCGCGTGGCCGTGGACTCCGTCCCGGTCGCCGCCCGCACGCCGGACGTCGAGCAGCCGTGGGCCGAGCTCGGCCTGCGCGCCGAGGAGTACGACCGCATCCGCGACATCCTCGGCCGCCGCCCCACCGCCGCCGAGCTCGCCATGTACTCCGTCATGTGGTCCGAGCACTGCTCGTACAAGTCGAGCAAGGTGCACCTGCGCCGCTTCGGCGACGCCACCCCGGCCGCCCTGGCCGCCGGCTCCACGACCATGCTCGCGGGCATCGGCGAGAACGCCGGCGTCGTCGACATCGGCGACGGCTGGGCCGTGACGTTCAAGGCCGAGTCGCACAACCACCCCAGCTACGTCGAGCCGTACCAGGGCGCCGCGACCGGCGTCGGCGGGATCATCCGCGACATCATCGCCATGGGCGCCCGCCCGGTCGCCGTCATGGACTCGCTGCGCTTCGGCGCCGTCGAGCACCCCGACACCGCCCGGGTCGTCCACGGCGTCGTCGCCGGCGTCGGCGGCTACGGCAACTGCATCGGCCTGCCCAACATCGGCGGCGAGGTCTACTTCGACCCCAGCTACCAGGGCAACCCCCTGGTGAACGCCCTGTGCGTGGGGGCGCTGCGCCACGAGGACCTCCACCTGGCCAACGCCACCGGCGAGGGCAACGTCATCGTCCTGTTCGGCGCCCGCACCGGCGGCGACGGCATCGGCGGCGTGAGCGTGCTCGCCAGCGAGACCTTCGACGTCGAGGCCGACGGGTCGACGGGTCCGTCCAAGCGCCCGGCAGTGCAGGTCGGCGACCCGTTCCGCGAGAAGCTGCTCATCGAGTGCTGCCTGGAGCTGTTCCACGCCGGCGTGGTCGAGGGGATCCAGGACCTCGGCGGGGCCGGGCTGTCATGCGCGACGAGCGAGCTCGCCTCGGCCGGCGACGGCGGCATGCGGGTGGCCCTGGAGAAGGTGCCGCTGCGCGACCCGTCGCTGCGCCCGGAGGAGATCCTCATGAGCGAGTCGCAGGAACGGATGATGGCCGTCGTCCGCCCCGAGCGGCTCGAGGAGTTCCTCGCCATCACCGACCGGTGGGAGGTCGAGTCCGCCGTCCTGGGCGAGGTCACCGACACCGGCCGGCTGGAGATCACCTGGCACGGCGAGACCGTGGTCGACGTGCCGCCGCGCACCGTCGCCCACGAGGGCCCGGTCTACGAGCGCCCGTACGCCCGCCCGGACTGGCTCGACGCCCGGCAGGCCGACCGCGCGGAGGACCTGCCGCGGGAGACCGAGGCCGGGGCGCTGCGCCGCCAGCTGCTCACCCTCGTCGCCTCGCCGACGCTGTGCAGCCGCGCCTGGGTGACCGACCAGTACGACCGCTACGTGCTGGGCAACACCCGGATGGCCACGCCCGACGACGCCGGCGTGGTCCGCATCGACGAGACGACCGGCCGGGGCATCGCCCTCGCGCTGGACGGCAACGGCCGCTTCGCCGCGCTCGACCCGTACGCGGGCGCCCAGCTCGCCCTGTCCGAGGCGTACCGCAACGTCGGCGTGAGCGGCGCGGTCCCCATCGCCGTCACCGACTGCCTCAACTCCGGCTCGCCGGAGGAGCCCGGCGCGATGTGGCAGTTCGCCGAGGTCGTCCGCGGCCTCGCCGACGCCAGCGTCGTGCTCGGCACCCCGGTCACCGGCGGCAACGTCAGCTTCTACAACTCCACGGGCGACACCGCGATCCACCCGACGCCGGTCGTCGGCGTGCTCGGGGTGCTCGACGACGTCGACCGGCGCATCGGCTCCGGCTGGGCCGAGCCCGGCCTCGCGCTGTACCTGCTCGGCACCACCCGCGAGGAGCTGTCCGGCTCGGCGTGGGCGGGCGAGCTGCACGGCCACCTCGGCGGACTCCCGCCCGTGGTCGACCTGCCCGCCGAGCAGCTGCTCGCCTCGGTCATGCTCGCCGCCAGCCGCGACGGGCTCGTCGACGCCGCGCACGACCTGTCCGACGGCGGGCTCGCCCAGGCGCTCGTCGAGGGCTGCCTGCGCCACGGCACGGGCGCCCGGGTGTGGCTGGACGGGGTGCTCGAGCGCGACGGCGTCGACCTCACCACGGCGCTGTTCTCGGAGTCGGCGGCGCGCGCGGTCGTGGCCGTCCCCCGCAGCGAGGAGATCCGCTTCACCGACGTCGCCACCGCCCGCGGCCTGCCGCACGTCCGGATCGGCGTGACCGACGACGCCGGCAGCGACGGCGGGGAGGCCGTGCTCGAGATCGGCAGGGTCGGCACGCTCGGTCTCGCCGAGCTCCGCGCCGCGCACGAGGGCACGCTCCCCGCGCTCTTCGGCTGAGGTCCCGCGCCGCCGTCCTCCCGCCGCCGCTGCCCGACGTTTCGTCACAACGGCACCCTCCGTCGCTCTAGCGGTCGGAAGGTGCCGTCGTGGCGCTGGGGTTGCGACGCGACGTGCCGTTGCGTCGCTGGGGTTGCAGCGACGTGCCGTTGCGTCGCTCGGGTTCCGACGCGACGTGCCGTTGCGTCGCCCCGGTTGTGACGCGCCGTGCCGTTGTGCGGTCCCGCCCGCCGGGTGCGGCCGCCGCTCAGCGCAGCGGGAGGACCGACGACAGGTCGGCGCGCTGGCCCGAGGCGGCGATGCGGCCGGCGGTGACGGCGTCGTCCCAGCTCAGCTCCCCGCCGACGAGCGACAGCCAGGACTCCGCGTCGGTCTCCACGACGTTGGGCGGCGTCCCGCGGGTGTGGCGCGGCCCGGCGATGCACTGCGACACCCCCCACGGCGGCACGCGCACCTCGACGCTGCCCCCGGGCGCGACGTGCGCGAGGTGCTGCAGCGTCCAGCGCACGGCCGTGGCCACCGTGGTCCGGCTCCGGTCGCCCGAGCGCCAGGCGGCCAGCGCCGTCCGGCCCGTGCTGTCGTCGATGCGTCGCGCCACCCGCACATCCTCCCGCCGGTCCGCCTCGTTAGCCTGCCCTGGTGACCCTGGAGCCCGACCCGACCACCCCCGGCCCCGACCCGGCCGCGGGCGGCGCGCAGGGCCCTCCGGCACAGGCCCGCCCGGTGCAGGGCAGCCCGGTGCCCGGCCGTCGGTACCGCACCCCGCGCTACCCGGTGTTCCTGCTCACGGGCGCGCTGCTCGGCCTCGCGGTCGGCGTCGGCCTGGCGCTGTACGGCGGCGGCGACACCGTGACGACCGGCGCGGGCGTGCTCGGCTACTTCTCCGGGTTCGGCGTGGTACTCGGCCTGCTGCTGGGCGGCAGCGTCGCGGTGGTCGTGGAGTCGCTCATGAACCGCTCGCACCGCCGCCGCCGCTGACCGACCCCGTCGCGGTGGTCGTCAGGCGCGGACGTCGCGGACGAGCTCGTCGCCCTCGGGGCGGAAGCCGACCCGGGTGAAGTAGTGCTCGCGGTCGGCCATCCGCCGCCCGGCCAGCAGCCGGTGCACGCCGAGCTGTGCCAGCCTGCCGTCGCCGCGGTAGACGAACGTGCCGACCGACAGGTCGCGGAACCGCGCGGTGACGTAGTCCAGCTCGACCCGCGCCACGCCGTCCCCGCCGTCGCACAGCACGACCACGCCGACGGTCTCGTCCCCGCGCAGCACGAGGAACGCGGCGACCCGGCAGCCGCCCGGCTCCTCGCGGGCGAGCACCTCGCCCAGGTCGAACCCCGGGTTGTGGCGCTCGACGTCCGCCGCGTGGACCCGCAGCAGGTGCGCGAGGTACTCCGAGCGGGGGTCGACGGCGACCACCTCGTAGGTGCGCGCGTCGTCCCGGGTGCGCAGCAGCCGGACGAGGTGGAACCCGTTGATGCCGACGATCGCGGCGTTCATCGCCACCATCGGCCACACCCCGAGCGCGGCGTTGAACACCGTGAGCACGAGCGAGGCCAGGAGGTTGAGCGCCCGGAAGCGCAGCACGTTGGACAGCGTGAGCGACAGCACGAGCACCGCCGAGCCCACCCATCCCAGGGCGTCGAGCCATGCCGAGCTGTCCATGACCGGAGGGTACGGGCGCCCGCATGGTGGGCGCCCCGGCCGGCTGTCCCCGCGGCCGGGTCCGGGGTGGGACCATGGGCGCGTGCCACGCGGAGACGGCCTGCTCAACCACGACCTGCTGCCGGGGGAGAAGGGCCCGCAGGACGCCTGCGGGGTCATCGGGGTGTGGGCCCCCGGCGAGGAGGTCGCCAAGCTCGCCTACTTCGGCCTGTACGCCCTGCAGCACCGGGGCCAGGAGGCAGCCGGGATCGCGGTGAGCAACGGCCGCCAGATCACCGTCTACAAGGACATGGGCCTGGTGGCGCAGGTCTTCGACGAGTCGAGCCTGGGCACCCTCAAGGGCCACATCGCCGTCGGCCACGCCCGCTACTCCACGACCGGCGGGAGCACGTGGGAGAACGCGCAGCCCACGCTCGGCCCGACCGCCTGGGGCACCGTCGCCCTGGGCCACAACGGCAACCTCACCAACTCCGAGCAGCTGCGCGAGCGCGTCGTCGCCCACGAGGCGTCCTCGCGCGCCGAGGGCACCCGCTCCGGGCTGAGCGAGCTGGAGCGCGGCAACACCACGGACACGGTCCTCATCACCTCCCTGCTGGGCGGCGACCCGAGCAACCGGCTGGAGGAGACGGCCCGGACCGTCCTCGCCGAGCTCGAGGGCGCGTTCTCGCTCGTCTTCATGGACGAGCACACCCTCTACGCCGCCCGAGACCGGCACGGTGTCCGCCCGCTGGTGCTCGGCCGGCTCGACAGCGGCTGGGTCGTCGCGTCCGAGACCGCGGCGCTGGACATCGTCGGCGCCACCGCCGTCCGCGACGTCGAGCCCGGCGAGCTCATCGCCATCGACGCCGACGGGATCCGGACGAGCCGTTTCGCGCCCGCCGAGCCCAAGGGCTGCGTGTTCGAGTACGTCTACCTGGCCCGGCCCGACTCGCGGATCGCGGGCACGGTCGTGCACTCCGCGCGCGTGCGGATGGGCCGGAGCCTGGCGCAGGAGCACCCGGTCGAGGCCGACCTCGTCATCCCGGTCCCCGAGTCCGGCACCCCCGCCGCCATCGGGTACGCCGACGCCTCGGGCATCCCCTACGCCCAGGGCCTGGTGAAGAACAGCTACGTCGGGCGGACGTTCATCTCGCCGTCGCAGACGCTGCGCCAGCTCGGCATCCGGCTCAAGCTCAACCCGCTGCGCGAGGTCATCCAAGGCAAGCGGCTCGTCGTCGTCGACGACTCCATCGTGCGCGGCAACACCCAGCGCGCGCTCGTGCGGATGCTGCGCGAGGCGGGTGCCGCGGAGGTCCACGTGCGGATCTCGTCGTCGCCGGTCACCTGGCCGTGCTTCTACGGCATCGACTTCGCCAGCCGCGCCGAGCTCATCGCCAGCGGCCTGGGCGTGGAGGAGATCCGGGCGAACGTGGGCGCGGACTCCCTGGGCTACCTCAGCCACGAGGCGATGGTCGCGGCCACCGAGCAGCCCGCCGACCAGCTCTGCTCGGCGTGCTTCACCGGCTCCTACCCGATCGCCCCGCCGCGGGCCCGGGTCCCTGGTCCGCAGCCCGCCCCGCAGGGCCAGTTCGCCTTCGACGTCGAGACCGCCCGCGCCGAGGCGGTCCGGACCGGCTCGCAGGACGGCGCCCGCGACGTGGTGACCCCGTGAGCGACGCCCCCGACGGGCTCACCTATGCCGCGGCCGGCGTCGACACCGAGGCCGGCGACCGCGCGGTCGAGCTCATGAAGGGCGCCGTCCGCCGCACCCATGCCGGCGTCGCGGGCCGGTGGCCGGTGCTCGAGGGGGCCGGCGGCTTCGCCGGGCTCGTCGACGCCTCGGCCCTGGTGGGGATGCGGCGGCCGCTGCTGGCCA
Organism: Aquipuribacter hungaricus; assembly: GCF_037860755.1. Classification (NCBI taxonomy): domain Bacteria; kingdom Bacillati; phylum Actinomycetota; class Actinomycetes; order Micrococcales; family Intrasporangiaceae; genus Aquipuribacter; species Aquipuribacter hungaricus. The sequence continues at coordinate 9,008 of NZ_JBBEOI010000080.1, forward strand.
CGTCCACCGACGGCGTCGGCACCAAGGTGGCCGTCGCGCAGGCGCTGGGCGTGCACGGCACCGTCGGCATCGACCTGGTCGCCATGGTCGTCGACGACCTGGTGGCGTGCGGGGCCCGGCCGATGGTCATGAGCGACTACCTGGCCTGCGGCTCCGTGGTGCCCGAGCGCGTCGCGGCCATCGTCGCCGGGGTCGCCGCGGGCTGCGTCACCGCCCGCTGCGCCCTGGTCGCCGGGGAGACCGCCGAGCACCCGGGCCTGCTGGGTCCCGACGAGTACGACCTGGCCGGCGCCGCGACCGGCGTGGTCGAGGCCGACGACCTGCTGGGCCCGGAGAAGGTGCGCGAGGGCGACGTCCTGGTCGCCATGGCCTCCTCGGGCCTGCACGCCAACGGCTACTCCCTGGCCCGGGCAGTCGTCGCGCGCCAGGGCTGGGCGTGGGACGCGCACGTGGAGGAGCTGGGCCGCACGGTCGGCGAGGAGCTGCTCGAGCCGACCGCGGTGTACGCGGGCGTCGTCGTCGACCTGCTCGACGCGCTGCCCGGCACGGTGCACGCCATCACCCACGTCACCGGGGGCGGGCTCGCCGCCAACCTGGCCCGGGTGCTGCCGGTCGGCACGCACGCGGACGTCGACCGGTCCACGTGGTCGGTCCCGCCCGTCGTGCAGGTGCTCGGCGACGCCGGCGGCGTGCCGCACGCCGACCGCGAGCGGACCTGGAACATGGGCGTCGGCATGGTGGCCGTGGTCGCCGCCGAGCACGCGGACGCGGTGCTCGGTGCGCTGGGCGCAGCCGGCACGAGGGCGTGGGTGTGCGGCGGGGTGACCGGCGCCGACCCGGACGCACCCGTCGACGACAGCACCGCCCGCGGCACCAAGGGTGTCGCGGGCGGGTCTGCGCGCCTGGTGGGCACCTACCGCGGCTGAGCGGACCCCGTCGGGGCAGGTACCCCGGGTACGCGACGGCCGCCCCCGGGAGGGCGGCCCTCACGACCCGGTCGGGACACGGTCAGCGGTAGGAGCTCTCCCAGTCCGCGTACTCGTCGTCCCCGGTCTCCTCCTCGGCAGGTGGAGGCGCCGGCGGGCGGGCCGGACCTTCCTTGCCCTCGGAGTGGAGCTCGTTGGCAAGCGCCGTGTAGTCGGTCTCAGGGCTGAAGTACTTCAGCTGCCGAGCGACCTTGGTCTGCTTTGCCTTCTGACGGCCGCGCCCCATGGCGTCGACCCCCTCACCTCAGGTCCGGGGGGCTGGCGCACGTGGCGGGGCCCCCGGAGTGCTCGTCCGGTTCTCGTGGGTCAACGGTACCGGGTCGGCTGGTGTTCCCACACCCGCGCAGCACCGGCGGGGCACGCTGGCGGCCCCCCTCCTCCTAACGGAGGATGACCGGGTCATCCCGTCGGTGCCCCACCTCGGCCCGAATGACGGTTCCGGCACCGGTGTGCCCGAGTCGACACTTCTGTCCGTCTGCACCATCGGTGCCCGACACCTCCCCCTGCCGGACCTGGTCAGCCACCCCGAGAGGACCCTGATGAGCACGCACCCCCGCACCACGACCGAGGACGAGCAGCTGCTGACCCCCGCGGAGGTGGCCGCGATGTTCCGCGTCGACCCCAAGACGGTCACGCGCTGGGCGAAGGCCGGCAAGCTCTCCTCGATCCGGACGCTGGGTGGCCACCGTCGCTACCGCGCCTCCGAGGTGACCGCGCTCCGCCAGGGCATCCCCGGCCAGCGCTCGGAGCCCGCCGAGGCCTGAGCCGCCGCTCCTGCTCGACCCGGGCGCCTGCCCGCCGGTGCTTCCCTGCGCCGGTGGGCGGGCGCCCTGTCGTGGGCCCGGGGGTCGTGGCCGCGCCGGCGGTGCAGCCGTCAGGAGGCCTTGCTCGCCGCGCGCTTGGTGGTCGTGCGGGCCGCGGTCTTCTTCGCCGTCGCCCGGGTGGTCGCCGAGGCCGTCTTCCCCGTCGTGCTCTCGGGCGCGGGCTCGGCGGCGACCTTCGCGGTTGCGGTGGTCTTCTTCGCCGCCGTCTTCCTGGCCGTGGTCCCCGTGGCAGTGCTCTTCGAGGCGGCGGTCGTGGAGGCGGCGGTCTTGGCGGTGGTCCGGGAGGCCGTCGGCTCCTCGGCTGCTGCGGTCTTCTTCGCGGCCGCCGTCTTCTTCGCCGCGGTCGTCCGGGCAGGGGTCGAGGTCGCCGCGGTCGTCTTCTTCGCCGCGGTCGTCTTCCTCGCCGCGGTCGTGGCCGCCGTCGTGCCGCCGGCCGTCCCGCGCGAGGCCCGGCCGGGGGCGGGTGCCGCCTCCTCGTCGTCCTCGTCGGCGACCGCGGTCGGGCGGGACTGCGTCCGGCCGGTCCGCTCGACGCTCTCGCGCAGCGCGGCCATGAGGTCGACGATCTGGGCGTCGCCGTCGTCGGAGGAGGGCGTCGGGGCAGGGCGGGCGTCACCGCCCTCGGTCTTGGCGGCGATGAGCTGGCGCAGCGCCGCCGTCCAGCCGTCCTCGTACTGGTCGGGGTCGAAGTCGGCGGCCATGGACTCCACCAGCGACGCCGCCATCTGCAGCTCCTGCGGCCGCACGTCGACCTCCTTGGCGAGGATGTCGAACTCCGGGGCGCGCACCTCGTCCGGCCAGAGCATCGTCTGCAGGACGATGACGTCGTCGCGCACCCGCAGCACGGCCATGCACTCGCGCCGGCGCAGGGTCACGGTGACCACGGCCATCCGGTCGGTCTGCTCCAGGGCGCCGCGCAGCAGGGCGTACGGCTTGGTGGCCTTGGCCTCGGGCTCCAGGTAGTACGTCTTGTCGAGCATGATCGGGTCGACCTGCTCGGCGGGGACGAACTCGTGGACCTCGATCTCGTGGTTGGTCGAGGTCGGCAGCTGGTCCAGGTCGGCGTCGTCGAGCATGACGACGTCCCCGTCCTCGGTGGTGTGCGCGCGGGCGATCTCCTCCTGTGGCACCTCCTCGCCGTCGACGCTGCACACCTTGCGGTAACGGATCCGGCCGCCGTCCTCGCGGTGGACCATGTTGAGCGGCACGTCGTGCTGGCTGGTCGCCGAGTAGAGCTTGACCGGCACGCTGACCAGGCCGAAGGCCACGGCGCCCTTCCACATCGCACGCATGGGGCCAGGGTGGCGCGATCATGGTCCGGACGCCACCCCTCTGCCGGTGATGGCCCGGGCGGCGCGCGTGCAGGACGCTGTCGGCGTGAAGCCGATGCTCGCCACGCCCGCCGGCCCGGCCGGGCTGCCGACCGGCCCCGGCTGGAGCTTCGAGGTCAAGTGGGACGGGTTCCGGGCCATGGCCCGCAGCGAGCGCGGCCGGCTGCGCCTGGACTCCCGGTCCGGGCTGGAGCTCGACGACCGCTTCCCCGCGCTGCGCGACCTGGCCGGCGTGACCGCCGACGGGACCCTGCTCGACGGCGAGGTGGTCGCCCTGGTGGACGGCGTGCCCAGCTTCGAGGCCGTCGCCGACACCGCCCGGCACGCCCGCGCCCAGCTGGCCTACGTCGTCTTCGACGTGCCCGTGCACGCCGGCGACGACGTGTGCGGCGCCCCGCTGGAGGAGCGCCGGGACCTGCTGGCGGGGCTCGACCTGCCCGGGTGCGCGATCCGCTCGCAGGTGTTCGCCGACGGGCCCGCCCTGCTGGAGGTCACCCGGGAGCGGGGCATCGAGGGCGTGGTCGCCAAGCGGGACTCCTCGCCGTACCGCCCCGGGGCCCGCAGCGCCGACTGGGTCAAGCTCGCCCACCGCCGCACCCGCACCGCGGTGGTCGGGGGCTGGCGGCCGGACGCGACGTCGTCCTCCCGGGCGGCGTCGCTCCTGCTCGGCGCCCACGACGCCGACGGGAGCCTCCGGTTCCTCGGCCGGGCGGGCAGCGGGCTCTCCGCGGCGCTGGCGACCCGGGTCGCGGAGGCGCTGTCGGCGCACCCGGCCGCGGCGCCCCCGTTCGCCGACGCGCTGCCGGCGACCGCCCGCAAGGACGCCCGCTGGTGCGACCCGCAGGTCGTCGTGCAGGTCGCCTACCGGGAGCGGACGACGGCGGGCGTGCTGCGGCACCCTGTCGTCATGGGGCTGCGCGACGACGTGGCCGCCGACCCGTGGGAGCTGGCGTGAACGGTGCGACGACGGTCGACGTCGGTGGCCGGCAGGTCCGGCTCACCTCGCTGGACCGCGTCCTCTACCCGGCGACCGGCACCACCAAGGCGGAGGTCGTCGACTACTACGCCCGGATCGCTCCGGTGCTGCTGCCCCAGCTGGCCGACCGGCCCGTGAGCCGGGTGCGCTGGCCGCGAGGGGTCGGGGGCGAGAAGTTCTTCGAGAAGAACGTGCCGGCCGGGGCGCCGTCGTGGGTGCGGCGGCAGACCCTGCTCGCGGAGCCTGAGGACGAGGGCTCGACCGTCATCGAGTTCCCGTTCCTCGACGACGTCGCCTCGCTCGTCTGGTCGGCCAACCTGTCGGCGCTGGAGCTCCACACCCCGCAGTGGAGCGTCGGGCCGCGGGGCGGCTACCGCGGCGTCGACCGGCTGGTCGTCGACCTCGACCCCGGCGAGGGGGCAGGGCTCGACGAGTGCGCGGCCGTCGCCCACCTGGTCGCCGAGCGCCTCGAGGACGACGGGCTCAGCACGGTCCCGGTGACGTCGGGGAGCAAGGGGATGCAGCTGTACGCGCCGTGGCCCGCCCGGCTGGCCCGCGCCCGCGGCAGCACCCGCGCCTACGCCAAGGACCTGGCCGAGGCCCTCGCGCGCGAGCACCGCGCCCTCGTGGTGTCCGACATGAAGAAGGTGCTGCGCCGCGGCAAGGTGCTCGTCGACTGGTCGCAGAACCACCTGGCCAAGACCACGGTGACGCCGTACTCGCTGCGCGGGCGCGAGCTGCCCCGGGTGGCCGCGCCGCGGTCGTGGGACGAGGTGGGCGACGGGCTGGCGCAGCTGTCGCCCGCGGAGGTGCTCGACCGGGTGGCCGCCGACGGCGACCTCATGGAGGCCCTCACCGCCTGAGGTGCTCAGCCGAGCAGGCCCCGCACGGTCCCGGCGAGCGCGCGCGGGCCCAGGAGCCCGCGGCCGAGGCCCAGCTCGACGAGGTCGTCGAACACCCGCCGGTCCCGGGCGGCCGCGCGGACCCCGGCGGGGACGACGCGGGGGACCGCGGACAGCGCCGAGACGGCCGTGGTGTGCAGCAGGTGGGTGCCCAGGCGGCGGCGGAGAATCGTGCGGTACGTGCGACCCGGGTCGTCGGCCCCCACCGCGGCCGCACCGGCGCAGGCCCCGGACAGCAGCGCGTAGTAGATGCCCTCGCCGGTGAGGGGGTTGATGAGGGACGCGGCATCCCCGGCCAGCAGCAGGGGGCCGTCCGGCTGGCGGGGGCGGCGCGACGACAGCGGCAGGTGGTGCCCGCGCCAGCCCGAGCCGCCGGCTGTCGCCCCGGGCAGCAGCCCCTCGAGCCGGTCCAGCAGGTGCTGGCGGCTCAGCGGGCGCCCGGCGCGCAGCACCTCGCCGTAGCCGACGTTGGCGCGGCCGTCGCCGACCGGGAACGACCAGGCGTAGGCGGGCTGGTCCTGCTCGGCGAAGACGATGCGCTGCTCGTCGGCCAGGTCCGGGCGCACGGGGGCGTACCCGCGCAGCGCCATGGCGACGTGCCCCGGACCGTTGCCCGGCAGGCCGAGGCCGCGCCGGAGCACCGACCCGGCGCCGTCCGCGGCGACGACGGCGCGGGCGTGCAGCTCGCCGTCCAGCAGCAGGCCCTCCCCGGCCGGCAGCGGGGTGAC
>NZ_JBBEOI010000081.1 GCF_037860755.1 Aquipuribacter hungaricus
CGCCGCCGCGCAGCACCTGGCGGCGGCCGGGCTGCGCGCGGACGAGCGCGCGCACCTCGGGGGTGAGGGTGCGGGGGTCAGGCCGGCGGCCACGCAGGGGTCGAGCGCTCACGGGGGGTCTCCTCAGCTGCCGATGGCGGTCATGACGTGCTTGACGCGGGTGTAGTCGTCGAACCCGTACATCGACAGGTCCTTGCCGTAGCCCGACTGCTTGAAGCCGCCGTGGGGCATCTCGGCGACCAGCGGGATGTGGGTGTTGACCCACACGCAGCCGAAGTCGAGCGCCTTGGAGGCCCGCATCCCCCGTGCGAGGTCCTTCGTCCAGACGCTGGAGGCCAGGCCGTAGCGGGTCGCGTTGGCCAGCGCGAGGGCCTCCTCCTCGCTGTCGAAGGTCTGCACGGTGATGACCGGGCCGAAGATCTCGTCGACGGTCACCTCGTCACCCTGCCGCAGGCCGGACACCACCGTGGGGGTGACGAAGAAGCCGTCACCGAGCTGTGACGCGCGCCCGCCGCCGGCGTCGACGCTGGCGTGGTCCGGCAGCCGGTCGAGCATGCCCAGGACGCGGGCGAGCTGGTCGGCGTTGTTGACCGGCCCGACGTCCACGCCGCTGTCGCGAGGCATGCCGAGCACGGTGGCGCGCGCAGCCTCGGCGAGCGCGGCGGTGAAGTCCGCGGCGACCGAGCGGTGGACGAGCACGCGGGTGGCGGCCGTGCAGTCCTGCCCGGCGTTGAAGTAGCCGGCACCGGCGATGCCCTCGGCCGCGGCGGCCAGGTCGGCGTCCTCGAAGACGAGCACGGGCGCCTTGCCGCCGAGCTCCAGGTGGACGCGCTTGAGGCCGTGGGCGGCGGCCTCGGCCACCTGCATGCCCGCCCGGATCGAGCCGGTGACCGCGACCATGTCGGGGCGGTCGTGGGAGACCACGGCACGCCCGGTGTCCCGGTCCCCGACCACGACGTTGAAGACGCCCGGCGGCAGGAACTCCGCGGCGATCTCGGCGAGCAGCAGCGTGGACTGCGGCGTGGTGTCGCTGGGCTTGAGGACGATCGTGTTGCCGGCCGCGACGGCGGGGGCGAACTTCCAGGTCGCCATGTTGAGCGGGTAGTTCCAGGGCGTGACCTGGCCGACGACCCCGACCGGCTCGCGCCGGACGTAGCTGGTGTGGCCCTCCATGTACTCAGCGGCCGCGCGCCCCTCGAGCATCCGGGCGGCGCCGGCGAAGAACCGGATCTGGTCGACGGTCGGCGGGATCTCCTCGGCCATCGTGAGGTCGTAGGGCTTGCCGGTGTCCTGGACCTCGAGGTCGACCAGCTCGGCCGCGCGCGCCTCCACGGCGTCGGCGACGCGCAGCAGCGCGAGCTGCCGCTGCGAGGGCGTGGTGTCGCGCCAGGCGGGGAACGCCGCCGCGGCGGCCGCGTAGGCGGCGTCCACGTCCTCGCTGCTGCTGCGCGGGGCGCGGGCGACGACCTGCGCGGTGGCGGGGTCCACGAGGTCGTCGGCGGCGTCCGTGGCGGCGGCCACGTGCTGCCCGCCGACAAAGTTGCGCAGCAGCGGCACCGTGGACGACGGGGTGCTGGGAGGCGTCGTCATGGAGCGGGACACTAACCGCCGACAGACGGATCCGGTAGGACTCCGGACGTGACGAACGTGTTTCGGTCGTGACGGGGCCCCAGATCTGCGCTTTCCGTCGTCGGACGGTCACCGCGGGCTTGCCAGCGGAGGAGCCCGGCCCCCACCATGCTCGGGTGTCGACCAGGGTGGCGGGCCACGGCCCGCTCGTGCTCGACGACGTGTCCAAGCGCATCGTCGAGCTGCTGCAGGCCGACGGCCGCCGTGCCTACGCGAGCATCGGCAAGGCCGTCGGTCTCTCCGAGGCTGCCGTCCGGCAGCGCGTGCAGCGGCTCCTCGACGCCGGCGTCATGCAGATCGTCGCCGTCACCGACCCGATGCAGCTGGGCTTCGCGCGCCAGGCGATGATCGGCGTCCGCTGCGCCGGCGACATGCGTCCCGTCGCCGAGGCGCTCGCCGCGATGCCCGAGGTCGACTACGTCGTCCTCACCGCCGGGTCGTTCGACCTGCTCGTCGAGGTCGTCTGCGCCGACGAGGAGCACCTCATCACCCTGCTCAACGAGCAGATCCGCACCCTGCCGGGGGTCTCGACGACCGAGACCTTCGTCTACCTCAAGCTGCACGGGCAGCGCTACGACTGGGGCACCCGATGACCACGACCGAGCAGGACGTCACCACCGACGCCGCACCCGACAGCTCCGCGCAGCTGACCCCGAGGGGCACGCCGCGCCAGGAGGCCGCCCGCGACCACCTGTGGCAGCACTTCGCGCGGCACTCCACCTACGAGGAGGGCGGGCAGGTCCCCGTCATCGTCAAGGGCGAGGGGGCCCGGATCTGGGACGACCGGGGCCGGCAGTACCTGGACGGGCTGTCCGGCCTGTTCGTCGTCAACGCGGGCCACGGTCGACGCGTGCTGGCGGAGACCGCGGCCAAGCAGGCCGCCGAGCTCGCCTTCTTCCCGCTGTGGTCCTACGCGCACCCGGCCGCCATCGAGCTCGCCGAGCGGCTGGCCCACTACGCGCCGGGCGACCTCAACCGGGTCTTCTTCACCACCGGCGGCGGCGAGGCCGTGGAGACCGCGTGGAAGCTGGCCAAGCAGTACTGGAAGCTCATGGGCCGCCCGACCAAGCACAAGGTCATCAGCCGGCACGTCGCCTACCACGGCACCCCGCAGGGCGCGCTGTCCATCACGGGCATCCCCGACGCCAAGATCATGTTCGAGCCGCTGGTCCCCGGGGCGCACAAGGTCCCCAACACCAACGCCTACCGCGGTCCGGAGCACCTGCGCGACGACCCCAAGGCGTTCGGCCGCTGGGCCGCGGACCGGATCGAGGAGGCGATCCTCTTCGAGGGCGCCGAGACCGTCGCCGCGGTGTTCCTGGAGCCGGTGCAGAACTCCGGCGGCTGCTTCCCGCCGCCGCCCGGCTACTTCGAGCGGGTCCGCGAGATCTGCGACACCTACGACGTGCTGCTGGTCTCCGACGAGGTGATCTGCGCCTTCGGCCGGATCGGGTCGATGTTCGCCTGCGACGACTTCGGCTACGTCCCGGACATGATCACGTGCGCCAAGGGAATGACGAGCGGCTACTCCCCCATCGGCGCGATGATCGCCAGCGACCGGCTGTTCGAGCCGTTCAAGAAGGGCACGACGAGCTTCTCGCACGGCTACACCTTCGGCGGGCACCCGGTGTCCGCGGCGGTGGCGATGGCCAACCTCGACATCTTCGAGGCCGAGGGGCTCAACGCCCGGGTCAAGGAGAACGCCCCGGCGTTCCGGACCACCCTGGAGAAGCTCCTGGACCTGCCCATCGTCGGCGACGTCCGCGGCGAGGGGTACTTCTACGGGATCGAGATGGTCAAGGACAAGACCACCCGCGAGACGTTCGACGACGACGAGTCCGAGCGGCTGCTGCGCGGCTTCCTGTCCAAGGCGCTGTTCGAGGCGGGGCTGTACTGCCGCGCCGACGACCGCGGCGACCCCGTCATCCAGCTCGCCCCGCCGCTGGTGTGCGGGCAGGCGGAGTTCGACGAGATCGAGCAGGTCCTGCGCGGGGTCCTCACCGAGGCCTGGGCACGGCTCTGAGTGACCGGCGGACCTGAGGCGACCGGCACCACGGACCGCACCCGGGTCCGGCGCGCGCCGGACAAGCAGGACGGCGACGTCGGGGCGCGCGACGCGGTGCTGGCCGCCGCCCTCACCGGCGTGGTCGCGGTCGTCGACGACGGGCAGCCGTTCGCGCTGCCGGTCGCCGTCGCCCCGGACACCGACCCGGCGACCGGGCAGGCGCGCCTGCTCGTCCACGGCTCCACCGGCTCGCGGCTGTTCCGCCTCCTCGCGGCAGGCGCCCCGGCGTGCGTGACGGTCACGCTCCTCGACGGCCTGGTGCTGGCCCGCAGCCAGTTCGAGTCGTCCATGCACTACCGCTGCGTCGTGGCCCTGGGCACGTTCCAGCCGGTCCCCGCCGACGACACCGCCCGGGCCCTGCAGGTGCTCACCGAGCACCTCATGCCCGGCCGGTCCGCCGACGCGCGGCCGGCCTCGCGCAAGGAGACCGCGGCGACGCTGCTGCTCGCCCTGCCGCTGGCGGAGTGGTCGCTCAAGGTGTCCGCCGCCGACCCCGACGACGACCCGGCCGACCTCGACCGGCCGGTGTGGGCCGGCGTGGTCCCGGTGCGGCAGGTGTGGGGCGAGCCCCGCACCGCGCCCGACCTGCGCGTGCCGCTGCCCGTGCCCGCCTACGTCGGCGCGTGGCCGGAGGGCCGCGCGTGAGCCGGCACCGCTCGCTGTCGCTGTGGCACGAGCAGGTCGCCGACGCCGGGGACCCGCTGCTGCCCACGGACGTCCTGGACGGGGACACGGACGCCGACGTCTGCGTCGTGGGCGCGGGCTACACGGGGCTGTGGACCGCGTACTACCTGGCGAAGGCCCGGCCCGACCTGCGCGTCGTCGTCGTCGAGCAGCACGTCGCCGGGTTCGGCGCGAGCGGGCGGAACGGCGGCTGGTGCTCCGCGCTGTTCCCCGCCTCCACCAGCGCCCTGGAGCACCGGCACGGCCGCGACCGGGCGCTGGCCATGCGGCACGCCATGAACCGGACGGTCGACGAGGTCGGCCGGGTCGTCGAGGCCGAGGGCATCGACTGCGGCTGGTCGCGCGGCGGCACCGTCGTGCTGGCCCGCAGCACCGCGCAGCTGCGCCGTGCCCGCACCGAGCACCAGGTCGACCAGTCCTACGGCGGGGTCGACGGGGTCGAGCTGCTCGACGCCGACCAGGCCGCCGGACGCCTCGCCGCCAGCCGGGTCCGCGGCGGCACCTGGACGCCGTGGTGCGCCCGGGTGCAGCCGGCGGCGCTGGTCCGCGGGCTGGCGGCGGCGGTGCGGCGACTCGGGGTCCGCGTGCACGAGGGCACCCGGGCCCTCTCCGTCGGCCCCGGCCAGGTCGTCACCACCCGGGGCACCGTGCGCGCGGGGCAGGTCGTCCGGGCCACCGAGGCGTGGACGTCGTCGCTGCCGGGCTCGCACCGCGCGGTCATCCCCGTGTACAGCCTGATCGTGGCCACGGAGCCCCTGCCTGCCGCGGTGTGGGAGTGCATCGGGCTCGCGGCGCACGAGACCTTCAGCGAGCACCGCCACCTCGTCGTCTACGGCCAGCGCACCCAGGACGACCGGCTCGTGTTCGGCGGGCGCGGCGCGCCGTACCACTGGGGCTCCGGCATCCGCCCGTCCTTCGACCGCGACGAGCGGGTGTTCGCCCGGCTGCGGGCCACGCTGCACGAGCTGCTCCCCCAGGTCGCGCCGTTCCGGGTCACGCACTCCTGGGGCGGCCCGCTGGCCATCCCCCGCGACTGGCACGCGAGCGTCGGGCTGGACCCTGCGACGGGGGTCGGCTGGGCGGGCGGCTACGTCGGCGACGGCGTCGGCACCGCCAACCTCGCCGGCCGGACGCTCGCGGACCTGCTGCTCGGCGTGGACAGCGAGCTGGTCCGGCTGCCGTGGGTGCAGCACCGCTCGCCGTCGTGGGAGAGGGAGCCGCTGCGCTGGGCCGGAATCAACGCCGGGCTCGGCATGGCCACGGTCGCCGACGCCGAGGAGCGGCTGACGGGTCGGCCGGCGCTGTCCGGGTCGGTGCTGGGGAAGCTCACCGGCCACTGACCGCCGGGGCGGCTGCAGGGGCTGCCCTCAGTCGGGGGCCCGTGCCACGCTCGGCCCGTGGCCTCGCGGACCTCCAACTTCTGCATCGACGCGCACGACCCCCGGGCACAGGCGGCGTGGTGGGCGCAGGTGCTCGACGACTTCGTGCCGGACGGCGAGGACGACGAGGACGAGGCGGGCCTGCTCGGCCCGGCCGGCCGGTCCCTGCTGTTCCTGCGGGTGCCCGAGGCCAAGACGGTGAAGAACCGGATGCACGTGTGCCTGCGACCGGTGGACCGCAGCCGCGACGAGGAGGTCGACCGGCTGCTCGGCCTGGGGGCCACCGTCGTCGACGACCTGCGCGAGGACGGCGCGGGCTGGGCCGTGCTCGCCGACCCCGAGGGCAACGAGTTCTGCGTCCTCACCACCCAGGCCGACGAGGCCGGGGTGGCGAGGAGCTAGGACGGGGTCCTCGACGCTCGCCGACCCCGCCCCGGCGCCTACAGCCGGATGCCGACGTACTTGGTGTCCAGGTACTCCTCGATGCCCTCGGCGCCGCCCTCGCGACCGAACCCGCTGGCCTTGACCCCGCCGAACGGCGCCGCCGGGTTCGACACCACGCCCTGGTTGAGCCCGACCATGCCGGACTGCAGCGCCTCGGCCGTCTTCAGCGCCCGCGAGACGTCCCGGGTCCACAGGTAGGACACCAGGCCGTACTCGGTCGAGTTGGCCAGGGACACCGCCTCGGCGTCCTCGCTGAACGTCATGACGGGCGCCACCGGGCCGAAGATCTCCTCCTGCTGCAGCCGCGCGTCGGCGCGCACGCCGGTCAGCACCGTCGGGGAGTAGAACGAGCCGGGGACGTCGAGGGCCTCACCCCCGGTGAGCACGGTCGCCCCACCCGCGACGGCGTCGGCCACCAGCTCGTGCACGCCGTCGCGCGCCTGCCGCGTGATGAGCGGACCGACCTTGGTCGAGGGCTCGGTGCCGCGCCCGACCGGCATGGCCTCGAGCTTCTCCGCCAGGCGCCGGGCGAACTCCTCGGCGACGGACTCGTGGACGAGGAACCGGTTGGCGGCGGTGCACGCCTCGCCGATGTTGCGCATCTTGGCCAGGACCGCGCCCTCGACGGCGGCCTCGAGGTCGGCGTCGGAGAAGACGAGGAACGGGGCGTTGCCGCCGAGCTCCATCGACACCCGCTGGAGGTTGTCCGCCGCCTGCGCGACGAGGCGCTTGCCGACGGGCGTGGAGCCGGTGAACGTCACCTTGCGCAGCCGCGCGTCGGCCAGGAGCGGCTCGACGAGCGCGCCCGCCCGGGAGCTGGGCAGGACTGCGAGCACGCCGTCGGGCAGACCCGCCTCGCGCAGGATGTCGGCGAAGGCCAGCGCGCTCAGCGGGGTCTGGGCCGCGGGCTTGAGGATCATCGTGCAGCCGGCCGCGAGGGCGGGGCCGATCTTCCGGGTGGCCATGGCCAGCGGGAAGTTCCACGGCGTGATTGCCAGGCACGGCCCGACCGGCTGCTTCATCGTCAGGAGCCGGGTGGCGCCGTCGGGCGAGGTCGACCAGCGCCCGTAGGCACGGACGGCCTCCTCGGAGAACCAGCGGAGGAACTCCGCTCCGTAGGCCACCTCGCCGCGGCTCTCCGCCAGCGGCTTGCCCATCTCCAGGGTCATGAGCAGCGCGAGGTCCTCCGCGCGCTCGGTGGTGATCTCGAACGCCCGGCGCAGCACCTCTCCTCGCTCGCGGGGCGCGGTGGCCGCCCACCCGGCCTGCGCGGCGAGGACGGCGTCGAGCGCGTCGAGGGCGTCGGCGGGCGAGGCGTCGGCGACCTCGGTGAGCACGTCCCCGGTCGAGGGGTCGTCGACGGCGAGCGTCGCCCCGCGGTCGGCGTCGCGCCACGAGCCGCCGACGAGCAGCCCGGTGGGCACGGCGGCGACCACGGCGCGCTCGCGGGCGGCGTCGACGGGGGTGCCCGGTGCCGAGGCCGGCACGGCGGACCGCGCGGCTGCGGACGGGTCGACGGGGGTGGCGGCGGTGCCTGCAGAGGTCACGCCTCGGACGCTACAGCGGCACCCGTCCGCTGCGCGCGTGCGAGGCTGGGCCGGTGCCGATGGACCCCCGAGCCCTGCCGGAGCCCGCGCTCGTCTTCCTCGCCGAGCGTCACCTGGCGACCCTGTCGGGGCTGCGTCCCGACGGCAGCATCCACACCGTGCCGGTGGGCTTCACCTGGGACGACGGGGCCGGGCTGCTGCGCGTCATCACCAGCCGCGGCACGCAGAAGGCCGCCAACGTGGCCCGGGGGTCGCGGTTGTCCGTGTGCCAGGTCGACTCCTGGCGGTGGCTCACCCTCGAGGGGACGGGGACCGTGGTCGAGGACCCCGACCGGGTGGCCGACGCCGTCGCCCGCTACACCGCGCGCTACCGCCCGCCGCGCGAGAACCCGCGCCGCGTCGTGCTCGAGGTCGTCGTCGACCGCGTGCTCGGACTCGTCGAGCGCCCCGGCACCTGAGCCCTGCCGGCGGGCCGGGGAGCCCTCCGTCAGAGGGAGCCGCGCCGCCGCATGACGTCGACGACCCGGTCGAGGTAGGCGTCCACGGGCGCCTCCCGGTAGCCGCGGGCGCCCCGGCGCGGCCGGAACACGGCGGTCCGGATGTCGTCGACCGTGAGGTCCCGCCCGAGGACCAGGTGCTCGCGGACCCGCCGGCACAACTCGTCGACCTCCTCGGCGCGGTAGCCGGCGCGGGTCCACGAGGCAGCCGGGAAGCGGTGGCCGTCCTCGCGCTCGAGGCGGGCCAGCACGGCGTCCTCGGCCTCCCGCAGGCCCTCCGGCGCGGCGGCCTCCTCGCGCGAGACGAACGCGTCCTCGATGCGGTCCAGCGCGGTGTCGACCTCGGCGATGTCGTACCCGCCCCGGCGCAGGTCGAAGCCCACGGTCCGCACGTGCCACGACGTGAGGGGGCCGGGCGGGCCGCCCGCGTCCCACACCCCGCGCGCGCGGGCGAGGAAGTCCTCGACCTGCCGGCGGGAGTAGCCCTTGCGGAGCCGGCCGGCCCGCTCGAACAGGTCCTCGCTCACGCCGTCGGCGCGGCGCCCTGGCGGGGCTGGACCAGGTCCTGCGCGGCGAGCTGGCCGCACGCCCCGTCGATGTCGCGGCCGCGGGTGTCCCGGACCGTCGTGGCGATGCCCGCGTCGCGCAGGACCCGGACGAACTCGTGCTCCACGCGCGGGTCGGAGGCCGTCCAGATCGAGCCGGGGGTCGGGTTGAGCGGGATGGGGTTGACGTGCACCCAGCCCCGCCCGCGCCGGTCGAGCTCGCGCGCCAGGAGCTCGGCCCGCCAGGCGTGGTCGTTCATGTCCCGGATGAGCGCGTACTCGATGCTCACCCGCCGGCCCGTGGTCTCGAAGTACGCCCGGGCGGCGTCGAGCAGCTCGCCGACCTTGTGCTTGGTGTTGATGGGGACGAGCGTGTCGCGCAGCCCGTCGTCGGGGGCGTGCAGGCTGACGGCGAGCGTGACGGGCAGCCCCTCGGTCGCCAGACGCTGGATCGCCGGCACCAGGCCGACGGTGGAGACCGTGATGTGGCGGGCGGAGATGCCGAGGCCGTCCGGGGCGGGGTCGGTCATCCGGCGCAGCGCACCCAGGACCGCGCCGTAGTTGGCGAGCGGCTCGCCCATCCCCATGAAGACGACGTTGCTCACCCGGGTGCCGTTGTCGGCGCTGGCCCGGACCACCTGGTCGACGATCTCCGCGGTGGACAGGTTGCGGGTGAGGCCCTGCTGGCCGGTCGCGCAGAACGGGCACGCCATGCCGCAGCCGGCCTGGCTGGACAAGCACAGCGTGGTGCGGTCGGAGTAGCGCATGAGGACGCTCTCGACCAGCGCGCCGTCGAACAGCTTCCACAGCGTCTTGACGGTCGCGCCGCGGTCGCCCTCCATCCGGCGGACCACCGACAGCAGGTCGGGCAGCACCGCGGCGGCGACGGCCTCGCGCTGGCCGGCGGGCAGGTCGGTCATGTCCGCGGCGGCGCTGGTGAACCGCGTGAAGTAGTGGCGGGACAGCTGGGCGGCGCGGAAGCGGGGCAGGCCGGCCGCCACGACGGCGTCGGCACGCTCGTCGACGGTGAGGTCGGCGAGGTGCTGCGGCGGCTTCCCGCGGCGGGGCGGAGCGAGGACGAGCTCGAGAGGCACGGGACCAGTGTGCCAACGATCCGGGGCGGGCCGTTACCACACGGGGCGCGCGGCGCGCGGTCGTGCACCGGGCGGGCGACGGGCGGCTCCCCGGGGGACCTGCGCCGGACGGCGCCGGCTCAGACCTCGGTGAGGACCGCCCATCCCCGGGCCGGCAGCCGCACCCGACCCGGCGACACCTCGGCCTCCCCCAGCGCCACCTGCCAGCCGCCCTCGGGGACCTCGAGGTCGACCGGGTCCGCGTGCAGCGACAGCGCGACCACGAGCCGGCCCGGACCGTCGGCGGCGGCGCGGCTCGTGTACACCAGGTGCTCGTTGGCCAGGGCGCCCGCCTCGGTCGTGCAGGTGCGCAGCCACGGGTGGGCCCGGCGCAGCTGCGCGAGGTCCCGGTAGCGGCCGAACGTGCCCGGCACCTCGGGCACCAGGGCGAGCGGGTCCTCGGGGAACGCCGGCCGGATGGCGTCGTCGCCGCCGGCCCGCTCCTCCTTGACGGCGTGCAGCCCGTGCTCGTCGCCGGCGTAGACGCTGGGGACGCCCGCCACCGTCATGAGGACCACCTCGGCGTGGGGCAGCAGCGCCTCGTCGGGGACCTGGCTGGCGATGCGGGTGACGTCGTGGTTGCCGAGGAACGTCTGCGGCTCGGCGTCCCCCGTGAGGCCGCCGTGCCGGCCGAGGGCGTGGGCGAGCTCCCAGAGGTTGCGGTCGACGAGGCTGCTCCACGTCGCCTTCCACAGCTGGTACTGGGTGACGGCGTCCAGCCCCGCGGCGGCGGCGACCGCGGCGTAGTCGCCGTGGATGACCTCGCCGAGGAACCAGCTCTCCGGGCGGGCGGCACGGGCGGCGTCGGTCACCGCGCGGAGGAAGCCGGGCGCCACGGCGTACGCGGCGTCCAGGCGCCAGGCGGTGACGCCCACCTCCGCCCAGCGCTCGAGCACCCCGGACACCGCCTCCCGGACGGCGGGCTCCCGGTGGTCGAGGGCGACGAGCGCGCCGTGGCCCTCGAAGGTCTCGTACGCGGGCTCGCTGCCGGGGCCCTGCCATCCGTCCGCGGGCCAGGTGAGCCGGAACCACGACGCGTACGGCGACGTCGGCCCTTCGGCGAGGACCCGCCGGAACGCCCAGAAGTCGCGGCCGACGTGGTTGAACACCCCGTCCAGCGCGACGGCCACCCCGCGCTCCCGGGCGGCCGCCACCAGGTGGGCGAGGTCGTCGGCGTCGCCGAGGCGCGGGTCGATGAGGTCGTAGGTGACGGTGTCGTAGCCGTGGCTGGAGCTGGCGAAGACCGGTCCGAGCAGCAGCCCGTCGCAGCCGAGGGCGACGACGTGGTCCAGCCACCGCTCCAGCCGGGGCAGGCGGTGCACGACCGGGGAGCCCTCGGGCAGCGCCTGCGGCTCGGCGCCGAGGAACGTCAGGGGGTGCAGGTGCCACCACAGCCCGGCGGGCGAGCGACCGGCCATGCTCAGGCCGCCGTGCTCACGCGGCCACGGGGACCAGGGCCGTGAGCAGGACGTAGGCGACCGGCGCCGCCGGCAGCAGCGAGTCCAGCCGGTCCATGATCCCGCCGTGTCCCGGCAGCAGGCTGCCCATGTCCTTGATCCCCAGGTCCCGCTTGAGCAGGGACTCCGACAGGTCGCCGACGGTCGCGGTGAGGACGATGGCGAGGCCGAGCACGAGGCCCGCCCACCAGGGGCCGTCGAGGGCCAACGTCACCCCGGCGATGCCGAGCGCGACGGCGAAGACCGCGGAGCCGACCAGGCCCTCCCAGGACTTCTTGGGGCTCACCGAGGGCGCGAGCGGGTGCTTGCCCCAGACCACGCCGAAGGCGTAGCCGCCGATGTCGCTGCCGATGCCGACGAGCAGGAACGCCAGCACCCGGGAGGCGCCGTCCGGCTGGGCGAGCAGGAGCACCGCGAAGCCGGCGAGGAACGGCACGTACGCGGCCGTGAACACCCCCGCGGTGACGTCGCGGACGGGGTTGGGCCCGTCGAGCACCCGCCACATGAGCACCGCGAAGGCGGTGAGGGCGAAGGTGACGAGCAGGGCCTCGGCGCCGCCGACGAAGGCCGAGGCGAGCATGCCGACCGCACCGACGACCACGGGCACCACGGGGATACGGATCCGGCGGGCGCGGAAGGCGTTGGACAGCTCCCAGACCGCCAGGACGATCGCCGCGGCGGCGAGGACGACGAAGGCCTCCTTGCGGACGAACAGCGACACCGCCACGAGGGCCCCGAGGCCGCTGCCGACGGCGACGGCCGCCGGGAGGTTGCGGCCCGCGCGCCGGTCCTTGAGCCGCCGGCCGGTCCGGGCCAGCGAGGTGGACGGTGGCACCGACCCGGGGGCGGCGACCACGAGCGGGCTGTGGCCGGTCGCGAGGACCCCGGGGACGTCCCGACCCCGGAGCCCGCCCCCCGGTCCGGGGGGCGTGCCTGCGGCGCTGGACATCTCAGACCGCCAGGAGCTCGGCTTCCTTGCCGCGCAGCAGCTCGTCGATCTCGTCGACGTGGCGCCGGGTCAGCGCCTCCAGCTCCTTCTCCGCGCGGCCGACCTCGTCCTCGCCCGCCTCGCCGTCCTTGACGATGCGGTCCAGCTCCTCCTTGGCGCGGCGGCGGATGTTCCGCACCGACACGCGCCCGTCCTCGGCCTTGCCGCGCGCGAGCTTGATGTAGTCGCGGCGGCGCTCCTCGGTGAGCTGCGGGAGGTTGAGCCGGATGGTGTTGCCGTCGTTGTTCGGGTTCACGCCCAGGTCGCTGTCGCGCAGCGCCCGCTCGATGGCGCCGAGCGACGACTTGTCGTACGGCGTGACCAGGACGGTGCGCGCCTCGGGGATCTGGAACGACGCCAGCTGCTGCAGCGGCGTCGGGGCCCCGTAGTACTCCACGACGACCTTGGTGAACATGCCGGGGTTGGCCCGCCCGGTGCGGATGCCCGAGAAGTCCTCCTTGACCACGTCGATGGCCTTCGACATCTTCTCCTCGGCCTCGAACATCGCCTCGTCGATCACGTCGTCTCCTCCGTCGTGGTGCGCTGTGTCCGGCGCTGTGTCCGGCGCTCTTCCCAGGTGGTGCGGTGGGCTCGTGCCCGTCGGGGACTACCCCGTGACGAGCGTGCCGATCCTCTCACCGACGAGCGCGCGGGTGACGTCGCCCGCGCCCTCCATGCCGAAGACGACCATGGGCAGCCGGTTGTCCATGAGCAGGCTGAACGCCGTGGCGTCGACGACCTTGAGCCCCTTCTGCAGGGCGTCGTGGTAGGTCAGGTCGTCGAGCCTGGTCGCGGTCGGGTCCTTGTGGGGGTCGGCGGTGTAGACGCCGTCGACGCCGTTCTTGCCCATGAGGACGACCTCGGCCTTGATCTCCAGCGCCCGCTGCGCGGCGACGGTGTCGGTCGAGAAGTACGGCAGGCCGGCGCCCGCGCCGAAGATGACGACGCGGCCCTTCTCCAGGTGCCGGATGGCGCGGCGCGGGATGTACGGCTCCGCGACCTGGCCCATGGTGATGGCGGTCTGCACCCGGGTGTCCCGGCCGGCCTGCTCGAGGAAGTCCTGCAGCGCCAGGCAGTTCATGACGGTGCCGAGCATGCCCATGTAGTCGGCGCGGGCACGCTCCATGCCGCGCTGGGACAGCTCGGCCCCGCGGAAGAAGTTGCCGCCACCGACGACGATGCCGATCTGCACGCCCAGCGAGGCGGCGTCGGCGATCTCCTGGGCGACCCGGGAGATGACCTCCGGGTCGACCCCGACGCTGCCGCCGCCGAACGCCTCGCCCGACAGCTTGAGCAGGACGCGCCGGCCCCGGGGGTCCGGGGCCGGGGCGTCCGTCGCGGAGGACGGGTGGTGCTCCTCCGTCGTCACAGGCTCAGGAGCCGACCCGGAAGCGGGCGAAGCCCGTGGCGGTGAGGCCCGCCTCGGACAGCACGGCCGCGACGGTCTTCTTGTTGTCCTTGCTGTAGGCCTGCTCGAGGAGGACGTTCTCCTTGAGGTAGCCCTTGACGCGACCCTCGACGATCTTGGGCAGCGCCTGCTCGGGCTTGCCCTCGTTGACGGCGGTCTCGTGCGCGATGCGCCGCTCGGACTCCAGCGTCTCCTCCGGCACGTCCTGCACCGACAGCACGCTGGGCGACATCGCCGCGATGTGCAGCGCGACGTCGCGGGCCGTGGCCTCGTCGGTGCCGTCGACGGCGAGCAGCACGCCGATCTGCGGGGGCAGGTCGGGGCTGGTGCGGTGGAGGTAGGAGGCGACGTGGGCGCCGGTGAGGCGGGCCACGCGACGGACCTCGATCTTCTCGCCGAGGGTCGCGTTGCCCTCGTCGAGCAGGGCCTGCACCGTGGTGCCGCCCTCGACCGGGGCCTGCGCCAGGGCGGCGGCGTCGGACGCGCCGGAGGCGACGGCGGCGGCGAGCACCTGGGCGGCGAGGTCGCGGAACCGGTCGCCCTTGGCGACGAAGTCGGTCTCGCAGTTGACCTCGACGAGCACGCCGGTGCCGCCGTCGACCTGGGCGGCGACGAGGCCGTTGCTGGCGCTGCGGCCCTCGCGCTTGGTGATGCCCTTGAGACCCTTGACGCGCAGGATCTCCATCGCCTTGGTGCTGTCGCCCTCGGCCTCGTCGAGGGCCTTCTTGACGTCGAGCATGCCGGCACCGGTCCGCTCGCGCAGGGCCTTGATGTCGGCGGCTGTGTAGCTGCTGGGCACGGGGAGCTCCTCCGGGTGGTGGGACCGCTCGGGCCCCGGTCTGGGTGCCGCCTGGGGCGGCTGTCCTGTGGTGCTGGTGCGCTGCTGCTGGGTGGTGCCGCGCGCGGGGGCGCCCGCCGGCCCGGCTGGTGGGCCGGGCCGGCGGGCGTCAGCCCCGCGTGCGTCGCGCG